>JAKAWO010000264.1 GCA_021827255.1 Acidobacteriota bacterium
ACCACGGCGGCCACGTTTCAGGCGCGACCCGGCGCGGCTTCCAATTTCCTCGCCCACCCCGTGGCTTTTGTTTTACCCGGGCTCGCGGCAGCCGGATTTTTGGGCGGATTCGCTTTCCGCCGCGACCCGCGCGATAAACTGCCGTTCCTAATGTCCACCCTCGTGATTGGCAGCTTGCTCGTGACCGCCGCAGTGACCGTTTTCCCCGATCTGCTGACCTCCACGCTCAATTCCGCCTGGAGTCTGACAGCCTATAATGCCGCGTCTTCGCCGCGCGCTCTGCGCGATGCTTTCATCGCCAACGGTCTCGGCATGATCGCCGTGGTCATTTACACGACGTACGTCCACCGCGCATTCCGAGGGAAGGTGCGCGTCGGCACCCACGGCTATTGAGGCGCGCCGGATTCCGACCTTCTCAATCGCCGAGAGCCGGCCGCGATCCATCAGGCGCTGAACATTTCCACGACAAAATAGCGGGCGCGGCCAGAGCCGACGTTCTTGATGCCGTGCTCGTCCATCGAAGCGACGAAGGCGGCCGCGCCTGAGCCAAGGCGCGTGTTGCGGCCGGCGATCGTGACCTCAACCGTTCCTTCGCGAATCAGGAACATTTCCTCGTGCCGGTGATGGTGGGGTGGGTGCGGACGTCCGCCCGGGGCGAGCGTGGTCTCATGGACTTCAATGCGAAAATTTTCATGGGTCAGGCCGTGGAAGATTTCCCGGAAAGCGTTCTCTCCGGAGCGACGAACGGGCAGATGACTGTACGGCAAGGCCTCAGACTTGAGCCTCGGAGCCGCCTGGGCACTCAGCTCCTCGGCGGCGAGCGCAGTGGAAGCGGCGAGGGCGGGCAAAGCTAGGCACCATTCTCTGCGGTTCATGCAATCCCTCCTTCAATCCGGATTGGCGGAAAGACGCGCCCGCGGCGCCGCAGCCGCGCCGGTCACTTGCTGATAGACGGCTTCGAGCGCCTGCGGCTCAAGCTCAGGAGCATGCCAGGAATAGTTGCGGAAAGGCAAGAGTTCTTTTTCGATCTGCTCAAGCGATTCGCCACGGCGGACGCGCGATTCGACGGCCTCGTTCAGCCACTCGAGAAAGCGGCGAAACTCGGCGACCTGCTGCTTGCCGCCCGGAGCGCCGTGCGCGGGAACGTAGGTCTCCGCGTTCCAGGACTCGGCCTCGCGCAGCGTTTGGATCCAATGGCGGATGTTGCCGGCGCCGATGCGCGGGATGTAGGCGTTCTCAAAGACGTCGCCGAGAAAGACTACCTTGGCGTTCGGCAGAAAGACGGCCGCGTCGCCCGGGATGGCGTTGGTGCCCAGCGGAATGAGCCGGATGGCCTGCCCGGGGACGGGAAGCGTGGCCGGGCGGTCGAAGGTACGCGTCGGAACGGTGGGATGAATGCCGCGCATGCTCCTCGCCAGGCGCCAGTTGGCATCCAGCCGTTCCGGCAGATTCTGGCGGTAACGAGCAATGGCCGCTTGGGCTTCAGGAGTGGAAAAAATCGTCGGGCGAAAGTCTTCAAAGACCTCGTTGCCCAGCATCAGGTCTGGCATGGCGCTGGTGTCAATGACGTAGCGAACCTCAGCGCGCGTGCGCTGGCGAATTTCATACAGCACGTCCCGCGCGTTGAAGGGCGAGTTGGTGGTATCAATCACGACCACGCCCTGGGGCGTGATGACAAAACCCGCGTTGCCCGGTCGCGCGAAGCGCGGGTCGCCTTGCTGCTCGAGAATGTCTTCGGGAAGATATACAAAAACGCCCGGCGAGAGCTCATCCACTTTGTACTGGCCCACGGCGGCCCAAGAGGAGCGAGCCGGCTGGAGCAGGCAGAGCCCCGCCAGGATGCCAAGCGCCGCCCCGAGCGGCCTGAGACCGCGCCCGGCGCCGGTCCAGCGCCGCCGGGCGCCGCCACTTCGAGGCTTAAAGGTCCACATAAACCTGAGCACGCCATCCCTCCGCCGTCGGTTCGAGGCCAAGCTGGTGGTACGTGATGGCCTTGACCTGCAATTTGATCCGATGACGAGCGGGATCGAATTTTTCGCCGCGGCCGGTCGCGAGGATACTGTGTTCGTCGAGGTGATGAATTTCAAAATCCCGAAACAGCAGCCGCTCCGTCTCGTGCAAGTAAAGAATCTCGCTCAGCCAGTTTACAAGAAGATCGGGCGGCGTGGAACCCTCGACCCGGATTTCCGCGGACTCGCGCTCTTTGAGCGTTTCTGGTTCCACAATGAGATGCATCAGCGCGCGGGCGGCGTTGGCGAAGGCTTCCTCGCGGCTCCGGCCAAACGCCTCAAAGCCGACGTCGGCCGTGTGCTCGAGAACTCGAAAGGGCGTGACCATGGAACGCCCCATCATACTGGAACGAAAGACGCTTGAGTAGATCGGAGCTTTCTGGCGCAGGCCGTTCGTCTTCCAGCGCTCCGTTCACATGGAGGACAATCCCCCAGGCCCGTCTTGCCCCCAGCAGGCGAGCCGCGTCGTTCAGCCCAAAAATCAAATTGGCATTCCAACGGCAATCCAAACTTGCATTCACGCCAAGTTGCGAATAGGATGCGCTGTGATTTTGCCGTATAGCTTGTGGCACGATTGAGGTTAGGAAAGAAGCGATTCGAGCGGAGGCTGGAAATGCGGAACTGGACCAGACGCAAATTTTTGCAAAGCGGCGTGGCGGCTGCGGCGGGCGGGCGCTCGTTGCCGACGGCTGAGGCGCTGCTCGCGCAAAATCCGGCGGAGCCTTCCGCGGGCGGCTCATCGGCTGAGGGCGTATCGCCGCGCGAGCGTTTGCTGCTCGACTTTGGCTGGCGCTTCCACCTGGGCAACGCCGACGATCCGTCACTCGATTTCGGCTACGGCCGCGACCAAGAATATCAGAAGACGGGGGATTTCTTCTTTCCGTCGCGCCCTGACTTTGATGACAGCGACTGGGAAGCGATTGATCTGCCCCACGATTGGGCCGTGGCGCTGCCCTTCCACGAAGACAAGTGGCTGACCGGCCACGGCTCGAAGCCGCTCGGAAGGAAGTATCCCGCGACAAGCATCGGCTGGTACCGCCGCGTCTTTGAGATTTCGCGGGAAGATTTGGGCCAGCGGCTCAGCCTGGAGTTTGACGGCGCCTTCCGCAACTGCATGGCGGCGCTCAACGGCAATTTTCTCGGACGGAACATGAGCGGCTACGCGCCGTTTCGCTACGACATTACCGATCACGCTCACTACGGCGGCAAAAACGTTCTGGTGGTGCGAGTGGACGCAACGGAGTTCGAGGGGTGGTTCTACGAGGGAGCGGGAATTTACCGGCACGTCTGGCTGGTCAAAACGAATCCCCTCCACGTCCCACAATGGGGAACGTTTGTGAGTTCGGAAATTCAGGGTGACGTGGCTGCCGTCAAGATTTCAACCGAGGTGGCGAACGACAGCAACGCCGAGGAAAACTGCCAGGTGAGTTCGGACATTCTGGATGGGAAGGGCCAGGTCGTGGCGAGGGTAAGACCCGTGTCCGCCACCCTTCCGCCTTGGAGACGCCGGGAGGTGGTTCAGCGCGTCACGCTCACCCATCCCAAGCTATGGTCTATCGAGAGCCCTCACCTCTATACCCTGGTCACGACCCTGCGCAGCCGGGGCGCGGTGAGGGACCGCTATCAAACGACGTTCGGTATTCGAAGCCTCCGCTTTGACCCCAACAAGGGATTCTTCCTAAACGGCCAGCCGGTCAAACTCAAAGGAACCTGCAACCATCAGGACCACGCCGGCGTCGGCTCGGCGCTGCCCGACCGTTTGCAGTCCTTCCGAATCGAGCGACTGAAGGCCATGGGCGCGAACAGCTACCGCACCTCACACAATCCTCCCACGCCCGAGCTGCTCGATGCCTGTGACCGGTTGGGTATGGCGGTGATGGATGAGACGCGCATGTTTTCGTCCGACCCCGAGGGTTTGAGCCAGTTGAGCCGCTTGGTGCGGCGCGACCGCAATCATCCCTGCGTCGTGTTGTGGTCCACCGGCAACGAGGAGCCAGAGCAAGGCACGGCGCGCGGCGCCCGCATGTGCGCCACGATGAAACGCCTGGTCCGCCGCCTCGACCCCACTCGTCCGATTACCCAAGCGATGAACGGCGCGTGGGGCAAGGGCATCTCAGCCGTGCTCGACGTGCAGGGATTCAACTACAACCTGCCGAGCATGGACACGTTTCATCAGAAGTTCCCAAAACAGCCTTGCGTGGGCACGGAAGTGGCGAGCACCGTGTCCACGCGCGGCATCTACGTGAACGATCCAGCCAAGGGCTACGTCAGCGCTTACGACGTGAACCA
>JAKAWO010000265.1:0-2438 GCA_021827255.1 Acidobacteriota bacterium
CCCTTCGCGTCCACCAGCCCCGGCCGAAAGATTCAGCATTTGCCGGTCCCCGCAACCCCTCGCCTAAAGTCGCCGAAAGCAGCTTATAATGCATTATGCGTTGTCCTAAGTGCGAACAGGAGAGCCCCGAAGCAGCGCAGTTCTGCTTGAAGTGCCACCATCCTTTGAGCGTTGTCTGCCCGGCATGCCGCCACGTGCAGGACCACGGAGGCCAATGCGATCAGTGCGGCGTGGATTTTATGAAGTACGCCTCATACATGATCTTTCAGAACAAGACTCAGGTTCAAAAAGAGCGCGAGCGGATGAAGAACCGGAACTCAATGGTCAAGCAACTCGTGCTGCTACCCATCACGGGGGGTTGGTCGCTCTTGAAGTACCTTTTGAAGAAAGGACAGGAACATTAGGCGGACGGGCGGCGAAGGACCGCCCCCTTGCGGTGAAGGCGCGCCGCGTGGCCCGCGCCAGGACATGAGCTAATGTCCGGGATGAGTGGCCATGCTGGCCATGTATTTCCTGGGATTCTCCATCAGAGCTTGCGCTTGGCCGAGATCGCCGATGGCGTCCTGAACCAGCGGGTCGTTCTCGACTTCAATTTTCTCCGCCACGTTTTGACCGTAAATCATCCCCACGAGCTGAACCCGGATTTGCTCCTGAACATAGCTGAGGCTGCCGGCGACGGACGCCGGCGTGACGGGGATCTTCTTGTCCGCCAGGAAATGGTAAAACTCTTCCATGACGCCGTTGTTGACTTGGAAGCCTTCGGCAACGGTTTTATGAATGCCGAGATAATACTGCGCGAAATCAAAAAAGGCGTTGGAGTCCGCCAGCATTTGCTCCGCCGGGGTGAGCTTGAGAGGAGGCACTTTCACATCGGGCGTGATGCCTCCGCCCCCGTAAACCGGTCGGCCGCCGTCCGTGTAACGGATTTCACGGTCTTTGAGCGGCTCGCGCTGCGGATAGTAGTAGTAGTCGTACAGGGACATGTCGTTGTAAGGCCGCTGGATCAATCGGCCGCTTGGCGTGTAGTAATGAGCGGTGGTCAGCGCCAGTCCAGTGTGGTCGCTGAGCGGGAAGACGGTTTGGACGAGCCCTTTGCCGAAGCTCGTTTGCCCTATCACTAAGGCGCGGTCATGGTCCTGAAGAGCCCCCGTCACAATCTCCGCTGCGCTGGCCGTCATGTGATCAATCAAAACTACAATCGGATACTTGTTCCCGCTGTCGCCATGGACGGCGTAATAGCGTTTCTCCTTCGACGCGCGCCCGTAATGATAAACGATCAACTGCCCTTTCTTGAGGAAGTGATCGGCAACCTCGACTGCCTGCTGCAACAGCCCGCCGGGGTTGTCACGCAGATCAAGGATCAGCCCGCGAAGATGGTCCTCATCCAGATTTTTGAGGGCGCGGGTGAGCTCCCGGTTGGTGGTTTCGTTGAATTTATTGATGTGGATGTAGGCGATGTGGGGTTCCAGGAGGAAGGCTGCGTCCACGCTCTGCTGCGAGATCTCCTCGCGCGTAATGTTGAATTGGAGGGGTCTGTTCCAGCCTTGGCGCACGATCGTGATTTGCACCAAGGTGCCTTTGGGTCCGAGTAGCATGTGCGCCACTTGGTCCACGCTCATCCCGGAGGTGGATTTGTCGTTGACCGCGGCGATCATGTCGCCGGGCCGAATGCCAGCGCGGAAGGCCGGCGACCCGGGAATGGGCGCGAGCACATAGGTTTCAAGTTGCCCCATCTTGCCGGGCTTCCCGATGATTTGCATCCCAACTCCGAAATAGTGCCCTTCCTGATCCTGTTGGAGGTGCGCGAAAGCCCGGGGGTCAAAAAAAGTTGAGTGAGGATCGAGGGTGCTCAGCATTCCCGGGATTGCCCCGAGCCGACCGGTCGGCAGCGGCCCGTAAATTGCCTTGTTGGGGTTGATGGGGTCGGCGTAATTGGCTTCGATGACGCCATAGACCCGGGTAAATTTTTTCAGACTCGCCCTGATTCCGGAACTGGTCTGGGTGTCGGTGGTCGCCTCGACCTGACGGCCGTAAAGGCCCCCCAACAGCGCGCAAACCAAAACCGTTGAAATCACAAACCACGTTGACCGACCCACCGGTTTCATCCTTTTCAGCTCCTCAGCACCCCGCATAAGTCCGACTATAACACGAGCCGCCGGTCAGCGGTAGCCCATTCTTCGCAAGCTGTTTGTACGATGCGTTTGTCGCGCGGTGGGATGCGTTCTGAGCTTAAAAACATGCTTCAATCGCCCCATGCAAGTCGGGAGCGCCGGTCCAACGGCAGTAGGACGTTGATTTGGAGATGCGCCGCGCACCCGGACGGCAGCAACCATAAAAGCTCGTGCCAAACTGATTCCAGGTGAACGATCCGCTCAGGCAGGGTTCAGTCACCCTCCTCTACTATTTGGTGAAAACCGTCCTTTCTTTGTAACCTCGCA
>JAKAWO010000265.1:2448-4272 GCA_021827255.1 Acidobacteriota bacterium
TCCGAAGGATGGAGCGCGCCTCCTCTCATCGAAAGGTGGGGTTCGCTCGCAACGGTGGCATTCGGGTGATGCCTGTTGCTCGCCTGGACTTTGGGTCATCGTTCCGGGGAGCGGCGGGGCGGCGTCTCAACTTTCTCTCGCTCAAATTCAAAGACATTCGGCTCCTGGTACTGATAGACGTCACCGGTTTCCCTGCGTAGCTCCGCGATCCGGTTGATCAGATCATTCTTGAGATGGGCGTACGTTGGATCGTCCGCCAGGTTGCGCAACTCGCCCGGGTCTTCCCGCAGGTCGTAGAGTTCGAATTCCTGCGGCGGCAAGAAGTAATGAATCAATTTGTACCGCTCCGTGCGGACCCCCCGCTGAGGCCTGACCTGTTCCACGCCCGGATACTCGTAGTATTCATACAGCCAGTCCTTGCGCCAGCTCGCCGGCGGTGCGCCTTTCATGAACGCGACCAAACTTTGGCCCTGCATCCAATCCGGAACTTTGATCCCCGCCAATTCCAGAACGGTTGGAGAGAGATCTATGTTGAGCGCCATTTCACTGGGCGCCAGCCCTGGCCGGATAAGGCGCGGGTATCGAATCGCCATCGGCACGCGGATCGAAGGCTCGTGCATAAACCGCTTGTCGTAGAAGCGCCATTCGCCCAGGAAAAAACCGTGATCGGCGCTGATGACGATTGCTGTGTCGTCGAGGATGCCCGCTCTTTCTAGCGCCGCCATAACTTGTCCCGCATGATCGTCGTTGCTGACGACGCCGGCGTAATGGTCTTTCACCAGCTCTTCAAGGGAGCGCGGGTCGTCGTTACCCAGGATGGTGGTTCCGATCTTGTTGTCGGCGCGCTTAAACGCCAGCGGTTTGCCGGGATAGCCCTTCAGGTCGTCGTCGAAGGTAATCGGCTTGGGGATTGGGGCGCCGTTATACAGATCCAAGTAACGGCGCGCCCGATAAAAGGGCGCGTGAGGAGCAATGAACCACAGAAACAGGCAAAACGGCTTCTCGCGCTTTTGATTGAGCCAAGCGAGGGCGCGAGCCGTGACAATATCATCCACGTAGCCGTGGTATCTGCGGGGAGGCCTGGCAATCCCGCGCTCACTTTCCGTGATGACGGGATGATAGTAGTCTGCCCCGGCAGCCTCAATCCCGAAATAGTAATCCCAATTGCGTTGGGCTTGATGATTGACGTGGATTTTGCCGAAAAAGGCGACTTCGTAGCCCGCCTGCCGCAGCAAATCCGCGATGGTAGGAATATCGTTGGGGATCGTCCGGTTGCGGTTGTCAATGCAGCCAGTCTCGTGGGAATAGAGCCCCGTGAGTATGGAGGCTCGCGAAGGCAGACAGAGCGCATTGGTCACAAAGGCGTTGGGAAAGCTGATGCCTTCTTTAACGATGCGGTCCAAGTGGGGTGTGGAAATGATCCGGTTCTCCATGGCGCTGAGCCCGTGGCTGTCCCAGTCCGCCATTTTCCACGAGCTGTATTCATCCGGTCGCACGCCTTCCTGAAGAAAGAAGACAAGGTTGGGCCGTGGAGGGTCGCCCTCTGGCTCTCCCAATAGGGGCAGGGTATTCGCGCTGAGAGCCATCGAGCCCACCGCACCGGCCCCGGCTTTCAAAAACGATCGTCGAGATGTCTTGTTGGTCTCCTGTCCCATGGTCCTCCAACGTGCGGTTGAAAGTGTCAGGGGAATTTAACCACTATTTCCTTCCGTTTGCTAGCCCGCCGCCTTGGGCCGGCGTCTTCTTAAAACCACTCCGTAAAGTCAGGTTAGAATAGCACCTTGAGCGCAAATTGTATCTGCCGGGGCGAATTCGCCTGGCCGG
>JAKAWO010000266.1 GCA_021827255.1 Acidobacteriota bacterium
CGGTGTTGCAGGCGATGGATGCCGTCGGCGCTCCGGTCTTTTACTCGGACCTTACCACGGCGGCGGGATTCGCGGCCTTGGGCACTGCCACTATCGTTCCCGTCAAGGTGTTTGGCCTGTTTGTGGCGTTTGGCACCGTGGTCATCATGCTGACGAGTTTCACGCTCGTCCCGGCGATCATGATCCTTCTCCCCGAGGCGCAGATTCCCGAGGCCCCAGCGGCTGAAAGGACCGGCACATCAGCGGCCGAAGGGCTCCTGGCGCGGCTTGGCGATTTGTCGTTGCGCCATGCCAGGCTGATCGGCATTGTCGGCGCCCTGCTGCTGGCGGGGGCGGTAGCCGGGCTGTTCCAAATCAGGATTAACAACAACATGGTCCATTGGTTCAGACCTGCCAGCCCCGTGCGTGTTGCGGACCGTGTCATGAACCAGAGGCTGGGCGGCACCTCCACTGGCTACCTCGTCATCCAGAGTCCGGAGGAAGGCGCCATGAAGGACCCGGACATGCTGCGTGGCATCGAAGGTCTCCAACGCGCGCTCGAAGAAGACCCGCTGGTCGGAAAGACCTTATCTGTCGTGGATTACATCAAACGCGTCAACCGCGTGCTGCACAATGATGATCCCGCCTTTGACCGGGTTCCGGAATCGCGGACACAGATAGGCCAGTATCTCTTCCTGCTCAGCACCTCGATAAAGCCAACGGACGTCGACAACGTGATCGATTACGGTGCGAGGAAGGCCAACCTGATTGTTCAGCTCAAGAGTTGGGACGCCGACACGATGAGAGAGGTGATCCGGCGAGCGCATACCTACCTCAAGGCGCATCCCTTGCCGGAGGGCGCGACGCTCAGGCCCGCAGGAATTGCTTATTTCAACCTGGTGTGGAGCGACGAAGTGCTGTGGGGAATGCTCGAAAGCTTCATGACCGGCCTGATAGCCGTGCTCGTGCTTCTGGCGATCGAAACCGGCTCGCTTCGGTGGGGTAGCCTCGCCTTTGTCCCGCTGATCTTTACCATCGTTGTGATCTACGGAGCCGTAGGCTGGGTGGGCAAGGACTTCGACATGCCGGTCGCGGTCATCTCAACCTTGTCGCTCGGCATGGCGGTCGACTTCGCCATTCACTTCGTCAGCCGCTTCCGGCAGCGCTACCGCGAACACCCGCGTTTGGAGGAAGCGCTCGTCTGGACCGTGGCACGGCCGGGCAGGGGGATCTTCCTCAATGCCGCGCTTTTCTCCCTGGGCTTCGCCGTGATGATCTTCGCTGCTCTCACCCCCTACATCACGGTTGGCGTTTTGATGGTCGCGATCATGCTGCTCTCGGCCTTTACCACTGTCGTGTACCTGCCCGGGCTTATCCTTCTTTTTCACCGCGCCTTGCTTGGAGAAACGGCGTGAAAATCCTCAGGCTAAGCTCTTTCGTTGGACCCTTCGCCCTCCTATTCGTGGGGACCACCGCTGTGGCGCAAAGCGCGCCCAAGCCCGCCCCGGCGGCGCTCAGCGCGACGCGGATTATCCAGCGTGAGCAGCAGGCGTTCTACTATCCCGGCGCAACCATGAAGGCCAAGGTCATTATGCAGCTTGTCACCGACACTGGCAGTACACGGACCCGTGTGCTCACAATGCTCCGAAAAAATGTTCCCGGCGGTCTGGACCAAAAGTACTTTCTCTACTTTCACCAACCCGGCGACATCCGCGGTACGGCGTTTTTGGCTTGGAAGTACCCGGACCGGGAGACCGATCGGTGGATCTTCATCCCGGCGGTGAACATGGTGCGCAGGATCGCCGCCAGCGATAGCCGCTCAAGCTTTGTGGGCTCCGACTTCATGTATGAGGACATCTCTGGCCGTAACCTCGACAAAGACAACTACACCTTGCTGCGTGAGGAGAAACTGGGCGACGCCGAGTGTTACGTGGTGCAAGGCGTGCCCAAAACGCCAGCCGAGTACACCAGGAAACTTAGCTGGATCGACAAACGAATGTTCCTGCCGCGTAAGGAAGAGTACTACGACGCGCGGAACCAAGTCGCGCGCGTGTTCACGGCGGACGAGATCCAGGACGTGGCGGGTGATGAGCATGGCACTAAGATCGCCATTCCGACCGTGGTAAAGCGCACGATGAAGAACGTGCTGAGCGGACACCGGACGGTGGTCACTTACGAGAATGTGGAGTACGACGTGGAATTGCCGGACGACATATTTACGGAGCGGGCGCTGCGCAACCCGCCGCAAAGGTGGCTCGAATAGCTCTGGCCCGCGCGCCACGGCTGTTGTGGGTCATGCTTGTGCTTTGCTTCCTGCAGGCCGCTGCAACGGGTGCCGACGGCCAGTCCGCCTCGGGGGCCGGGACGCTCCCCCAAGCGGCCGGTGTCGCCGCGCTGCCCTTTGACATCAATGTCCACGGTTTCCTGCTCGGCATCGGCGCCGGCCGCGTCACGGGCGAGCAACCGCCGGGCGGGGATCCGTTCGCTCTCGGCGAGGAAAGGCTACGCGTCAACGTTACCGCCGAACCGAGTTCAGGCCAGCCAGAGGTGGTGATCAAGGGCGATCTCGTTTACGACAACATAGCGAACGCGGTTGATGGCAACCTACACGACGACCTGCGCGAAGCGTACGTGACTCAGAGCTTGGGACCGCTCGATGTGAGTCTCGGGCGTCAAATTGTTACCTGGGGAGTCGGCGATCTGTTTTTCATAAATGACGTCTTCCCCAAGGACTGGTACTCCTATTTCTCAGGGCTGCCGATGGAATATCTAAAGCTCGGCGTGGACAGCTTGCATCTAAACTATTCCTCGCAACTGGTGAACGCCGAGTTTTTCGCGATTCCGCTCGTTACGAGCGACATCTTTCCCCCGCCTAGCCGCTTCCTCATGTTCAACCCGCTCGCGGCGTCGCCCATCCAGCGCCAATCGGAGCCTGCGACGCGACTTTCGGATACGGAGGTAGCGCTTCGGCTGTACCGAAACGTCATGGATTCAGACGTTTCCTTGTACTTCTACAACGGCTTCTGGAACGAGCCCTTTCTGGGGCGTAACAGGGTGATATCGCCGACCACCGCTACGCAATTCTATCCCCGTCTCCGAGTATACGGAGCTAGTATGCAGCGTAACCTCTTCGATGGGGTAGTGAGCCTCGAGACGGGCTATTACGATTCGGCAGAGCCGAATTCCGAATGGCGGTTGCTTGCCGGCTACCAGCGCGAACTCTGGCAGGACTTCACCGCGGGGCTCCAGTTTTACGGCGAGTTTGCGGCGCATTCAAAGCCCAGCCCCGGCTCGCTGGTCGTAGCCTACCCACCGGCGGACCAGTTCATCTCGACGCGGCTGACCCAACTGCTGGACTATCAGACGTGGACGCTCTCGTTGTTCGCTGCTTACAGCCCGGGGCATCGGGACTATTTCGTTCGGCCGATGGTCACATACCAGGCCACTGACAGGCTGAGCGTTTACCTGGGAGCCAGCATCTTCGGGGGGCCCAAACCAACCTTCTTTGGTGAGTTTGACGGCAGCGATGTTGTCTTTCTGGGAGTGCGCTTCGACTACTGACTAAGTTCGACGGTGAGACCGGCCCTAGGACAAGATGAGACGATGAGCCAAAGCCGCAAGAAAATAATAATAATCGGTGGCTCCTTCGGCGGGATCAACGCCGCCTACGCGCTGCGACGGGCACTTGAGGACCAAGCCGAAATCACCGTCATCTCGAAGGACAAGGAGTTCGTATTTGTGCCCTCGCTGCCGTGGGTGATTATGGGTTGGCGCGAACCGGGGCAGCTTCAGGTGCCTTTGGAGAACGTCTTGCCGCGGCGAGGCATCCGCTTCGTTCATGCGGAAGTGCGCGATCTCGATCCGGTCAGTCGCGAGGTTGCGACGGAACACGAGCGGTTTCAGTACGACATTCTGATTGTCGCTTCGGGGGCGGAATTGGATTATGCCGCCGTTCCCGGCTTGGGACCGGAGGGCGGCCATACGCATTCGACCTTTACCGTGGACGAGGCCGTTCGCGCTCACAATGCGCTCGCGCGGGTGCTCGCACAGGAACGGGGACGCATCGTTATCGGCGCGGCGGCCGGCGCAAGCTGCATCGGTCCAGCCTACGAGATTGCGATGATGATCGACACCGTGCTGAGACGGGCCAGAAAAAGACATCGCTTCGACATAACTTTCGTCACCCCCGAGCCTTTCCTTGGTCATTTCGGCGTGGGAGGAATCGGCGCTTTCCCGCGGCTCGTGGCGGATGAGTTTGCTGACCGTCACATCGAGGCGGTAATCA
>JAKAWO010000267.1 GCA_021827255.1 Acidobacteriota bacterium
TCTGACCGATGGGCGCCCTCCGCCGCCCGAACGTGCGCGCATACGTATAGGGGGACTCGGGCGAAACCCGGCTCATCCAGTTGTCAAGGTAGAACAGCATCGCCGGACTCTCAGCGGTGGCCACCAGAAGCGTCCCAAACTTTCCCATCGCATGGGGCCGGATGACGTCGCGCTCGAAGGAAGTCAGCATCCAGCGATCCGCTCCCTTCTCCGCATAAATGTTGAAATGGTTCATCCAGAAATGAACCATGACCTCCAGGAGCTGTCGTTTGCTGTAAACCGCTCTCCACAGTTCTTCTTGCGTAAGCTGGATGACCGGGCGTTGCGGGCCGTTCAGGAACTTTTGCTGCGCCCGCCTCGCCCGCTGACGAGGCGTGAGGCCGGATGGCTGAAGGTTCGCCTCCGCGCGGGTTGAATGTCCCCGAGCCTGAATTTTCCGGAGCGCGGCCTCGCGCTTCTCGCGGGC
This sequence comes from Acidobacteriota bacterium, assembly GCA_021827255.1. GTDB lineage: Bacteria > Acidobacteriota > Terriglobia > UBA7540 > UBA7540 > JAKCCV01. The sequence goes on from JAKAWO010000267.1 coordinate 467, forward strand.
GGCCTTCAGCTTGGCGTTGAATTTGGGTGGCCCGTAGTTCTCCGCAATTTCCGCCGTCGTCATCGAGTAAGTATTGAGCGTGGCGAGCCGGGCATCCATCGCCGAGTCATCTAATCTTTCCGGATGGAGCTGCTCGTCCAGGAATTTCTTGATTCCGATGCGCCGCACCCGCGCCACTTCACCGGGCTCCGGACCAAACGTGATGCGATTGAGCAATTGGAGGATCTGTTGGTTCTTGGAAAGCGGCTGCCTCCAGAGGTCTTGCGATTGGGGCGGGCGAGGAGCGGTTTTTAAGGGAGCGGCCGCAGGTAGAGATATCGGGAGAACAACCAATGCCCCGCTCATCGCGGCAAGCAGGCACACCGCTAGAGCTTGGGTGAGCATGGTGGACATGGGTTTGTTTTGGTTGCTGACGCGCGTCATTGGCTGTCGCTGCTTATCGCCTCACTCAACTCAACCGGGGGACACGCTGTTCTCAAGCGCCCCCGCCGCCCCAGAGTGTCCCTTATGTTAACCCTGGCTGCCGAGAAAAGTCGCGCCTTCGCGCCCCAGAAATCGGCACGACCGAATTTCAGATTGAGGGGCTAATACCTGGCGTTCGTTCGGCGTCCCTTGCTTTCGCCGAAAAGCCAGACATAGACACGCGCTTGGGGTGAGGGCGGAGGCCAGGGCAGCGCGATTTTCAGTGTTTGCTCCTGCGCGCTTCCCGCCACCGGGGTCGGGATGCCTTGGACCGGAAATCCAATTTTCGAATTCCATCCCGTCCGAGAAATCATCTGCAAATTGCGTCCCGTCAGGTAGCCAGCGTAAAGCGCACTGCGCAGCCTCTGATCGGTCAGCGCAAATTTATCAATCTGCGGCACGCGGATGACGCGGCCCAGGACATAACCCTCGGAAGTCCCGGCATCAGGTGTGGTGACCGTCGCACTCAGCTCGCAGCCAGACTGCCCCACCACGCCGGGATCCAGGGACAGGAACAGGACATTTTCGCCCGCGTAATCCAGTTGCGCCGAGCTGCCCCGGTCCCCGGGTTCAAGCCGAAGGGATTGCTTCGCGTCGCTGGGGTTGGCGCAAGCCAGTTTGAGCGAGGGGCGGCTCGCCACATGTTTCAAGTAAATAGCAAAGCTAATCTTGGCTCCGGCGGGGATTTCTCCCTTCTCAAGCTCCACCGACCCCTGGTGCGGAAAGGAAGCGTCAGCCCGCACAATTTCCGGCAACGGTCCTGCCACTCTGAGAAGGTCAGGAATTGGGATGGGCTGGCCAATGCCCTCGACGGTCATGCTCCCGCTCAGGATCTGATCCTGTCGCGCTCCGGACAGGAGCTTGACGACGGCTTTCCGCTCGGTGGTAGGCTGATTCCCGTTGCGCAGCGGACTGAGCGTCCACACGGCGCCGGCGCTGGCAATCTTCTGGATTCGCTCGAGACCGTTACCATGCAACACCATCGTCTGCTCGGCTTGGCCAAGGTTGACCTGTAGCGGGAGGTGCTCAAGGGTCGGGTTAGGCAAGTGAAGGGTGACTGGAACCGACTGCATCTTGCCGTTAGTCTGCGTCAGCAGCACCTGATAAGAACCCGGCTTCATGAGCGACGTGTCCACCTGAGTCGTCAAACTGCGTTGCGGTCCCGCATCCGATTCGGTGAGCAATGTGAAAGCGAGCGTTTGGGATTGCGGGTCTGGGGAGTTCAGAGGCCGAATCGCCACCGACTTCACAAATTCAAAATCGGCCCCAACCAGCTTGACGGGCACAACTCCAGTCCCGGCCACCAGCCGGTCTTCGGAGCGCGCCGTCAGTTTTACGCCGCTGAAGTCCCCAAAAGGATGGACATGCACGGTGCCGCTGATTTGGAAAGGCTGCCAATCCCAACGGGCCGCAAGGTGATAATCGCCGGGTGGCAAGGGCGCATGGCTCAAGTCGAGCGATAGAACATCGTCGTTGCTCCCTACCGTTACGTGCACCGGCGCCGGGTAGCTATGTCCGGAAGACTCCAGCCGCCACTGATGGGCTCGCGGCAGCAGCCGAAGCTGCGCGTGCGTCGCGCAGGTCACCTTCACCGCCGACCGAATGCCCAAGGGGATATTCGCCTTCTGGGCCAGAGACGCCGAAGGCGCGCCAGCGTCAGGAATGCGCAACATCCAAAGATAGGCGATGCGCGTCCTGGGTCTTGGAGGCTGATTTCCCGAGCAGAGATTCACGCTGCCAGCCGGCGAAGGCTGGACGAACGCGGCGCGAAAATCAGTCTGGGGTGAGACTAACGTGTGCAGGCCCTCCAGCATGGCGGCGCCGCCCGCAGCCAGGCCGACCGGCGTGCCGTAAAACAGCATCGCCAGGGAAGCCGCCAGGCCCGCCGATTGCTCGACGACCGGAGCGGGCCCGCTGGCCGCGGGGTTGTAGGTGGAAATCGCCGGCATGACCGCCTGCAAGAGTTGTTGCGCTTGCTGCGAGGTACGCGCCTGCGCATTCAGTTGGGGCAACATCACTCCATAGCGTGAGGAAAACCCCCTCAGAGCCGCGCTCAGATCCTCCGTGCCCGGCTTCGATTTGTCGTACTGAGACAGCGTGGCAATCAGCGCGTTGACGGTCGCCGTCTGCTGGGCGTAAGCCGCAAGTTGAGGAATGAGTTCCGGATCTTGACTCACCATCCGATTGAACCTTTTTAAGTTCAGTCCCTGCGGCCCCAAAATGACGCCGACCACCGAAGCCTGCACGGGAATCGTCCACTCGGCGGCGGCACGGGCGGGCTTGGCCGGCAACACCCGGATCGCCTTGTTTCCGCCTGGATGGGTGGAAACGACGACCACGGCGATCCTCGCCTTTTTCCCGATCGCAGGAGGAAGTTGCGTGGGGGCATATTGGAGTCTGTCCCCAGCGCGGATCAGGTTGACCGATTGCAGTGGGAGGGCGGTGTGGCGCTTGGTGGCGCGCACGCTCAAATTGAACGTCATTACCGGAAGACTGCCTCCCACACAAGCGGGAGGGACAACCGTCGCGGCTTTCGTTGTGATGGGCCAAACCGGCAGAGCGTATCCGAGCCACACCGCCGCAACCACTACCCTGAACAACCGAGTGGATGGATGAATTCTTGTTTTCACACCTATTTAGATTAACTCCGCGACGCTCGGGTTTGCAACACCCATCAGCGCGATATCTGGGCTTCGGCGCCGCGGCGTCGGAGGAAGCTGGCACGCGCCCTTTTTCCCTGCGCCAGGGCTTTGTCCGCGAGCGCCGGTAATTCCAGAAAATCTTCCGCCTGCTCTTCCTGGTCGAAAAGCGATTGAACTCCGCGGCGCAACTCGTCACCCGCGCCGCAGGCTCCCTTCAGAAACGCCGCCCGCTGCCCTCGAGTTCCAGCGTGGCATGATACAGCCGCTCGATTTGCCGCCACCGCTCAGCATCCAAACTGCCTTTCTGCGCTCACCACTCGCCACTTACCACTCATCACTTGCCACTGTTCCTGAGCATCGTCGGCCAGTTGACGACCACGGTGATGGGCGAAGGCTTGGCGGCTGGCTGCGGGCCATATAGCGCCGGACCAGTCGGTGCAGTTCGGCATAGACCAGTGGCACCGGCTTCTCCAGCGCGCGCTCGTCTCCGTCGCTCCAGGCCTGGAGCAACTGGGTGACTTCCTGCGCTGGCGGCCCGGCCATGCGGCCCTCTGGGGTGAAGCGTCAACCCACGACTGCGGGCATTTTACCGCAGGCGGCAGCAGGAGCTTCGCTCCTGTTCGCGAGCCTCGCCAGCACCCAGGAATTGCACCGTAAATTCGCGCTGCCC
>JAKAWO010000268.1 GCA_021827255.1 Acidobacteriota bacterium
CGTTCCGCGGACTTGGCGCTCTACCGGGCAAAACAGGAGGGCCGGAACCGCGCGATGATTTCAGAGCCCTGAGGGGCGCGGCTTCGCTCGGCGGGCGGGCAAGGCGCGTCTCGCGCGCCACGAGTTGAGGCAGCAAATTGTGAGATTTTTGGCGTGCTTTGTGCGACACTAGTCGGACGCCGGGAGGCCGCGAGCGTCTGGAAACCGTCGCGCCGCTCGGTCAGCGCCAGTTTTTCTCAAAGGAAGAACGAAGCCCAGCGACGGTCGCCCAGGGGGCGCCAAGAGGGGTTCCTTTTTTCTTGCGCGCGGCGAGAGGTAGATGAAAATTCTGATTGCGGATCACGACGCCGCATCGCGGCAGCCGCTCGACGCCCTTCTGACGCAATGGGGTTATCAGGTGATCGCCGCCGTGGAAGGCCGGGAAGCGCTGACGATTCTGCTTCAGTCCGAGTCGCCCAAGCTGGCCATTCTGAGGACCCATCTGACCGGCCTCGGCGGGCTCGAGGTCTGCCGCGCGGTCCGCAAGCGCGACGACCTTGATTACACTTACCTGATGGTGCTGCTGGAGGGCGCGGACGGCCCGGCGGCGCGTCAGGCGGAGGAAGCCGGAGCGGACGATTACTTGTTTGCCCCGGTGCAGGAGGATGAGCTTCGCGTGCGGCTCCGCGCGGCGCGGCGCGTGCTGGGGCTTCGCCATCAACTCTGCGAAGCCCAGGCGGCGTTGAATTATCAGGTTTCGCACGATCCCCTGACCGGCCTGATGAACCGCGCCGCCATTCTCGACCTCCTGCGCCGCGAGCTGGCTCGCGTCCGCCGGGAAAAATCGCCGGTGGGCGTGATCAAGATTGAGCTGGATGATTTCAAGGCGATCAACCAGAAGTATGGCAGCCCGGCGGGGGACACGGCGCTGCGGGCGACGGCGCGCAAGCTGCGCGCCGCGGTGCGTCCTTATGACGCGATCGGACGGTTTGGCGCGCAGGAATTCTTGGTTGTCGCTCCCAGCAGCGACATTCGCGACGCGCTCGCCCAAGCCGAACGCCTTCGAGTCGCCGTCGTCACCGAGATGGTCGAAATCGGCGAGTGGGGTCGGCACATCCCCGAAGGCCAAGGGCAAATTATCGTTACGGTGAGCCTTGGGGTGGCTGCCACGAGCCATGCTTCCGACGCTGAGCCTTTGGTGCGCATCGCCGAAGCCGCGCTTCGCCGCGCCCACGCCAGCGGCCCCAACCGCGTGGAGATCGCTTCTCCCGAGGAACTTGCCGCGCTGTGACGCGTGGCCAGCGCGGACCCGGTCCACACCAGCCCGCCTGGCGGGCGGAGACTTTCACTCCCTCCAAGCTCCGCGCCGAGAGTTCGCAATTCGTGCTTCCGGGTCAATCCGCCGGGCCCGCCTCGTCTTCGACAGAACGAAAACCTCGACCCGCGCCTATCCCTTATTTGAGGGCCTTGCGGTTGGTCTTCGCCCAGGCGCTATTGCTGCTCACTGCTTTCATATTGGGCGCGTGGGCGCCGCAGGCGCATTTGCCTTCCTTCGCCGCCATGCTCATGCACGGGCAGGACTTCGTTTTCATGCAACTGCACACGTACACTGTCTTGTCCTTATTGGCGGTTTTCGCCGCCGGCAGCGCGGTCGTCAATTGCACCGTTCCAAGGCACAGCGCCAGAGCCGCGCCCAGCAAAAGGGTTCTCTTGATGAACTGCATGTTTCCTCCTCATTCCTGCGTTTGCTAGCGTGAAGGATACCAGTCCCGCTCGACCAGGTCAAGCAAACTTCACTCAAGCAAGACCACGGCCGGTGGCCGCAAGGCTTGGCGCGGTTCGCCTCCAAGCGGCAGGGGTTTCCGGTCAACCTGCTATAATGCCGAATGCTCCGGGAGGCCTGAGTGGATCTTGTTGGAATGCGAGCTGGAGGGATTCTTTGATGCGAAACGGGTCGGCGGTTCTTTTTCTCATGCTGAGCTTCGGGTGGGCGGGGCTGGCGCCGGCCCGATGCTTTGCGGCTCCTGGGGTGAGGGGGCGAACGGCTCCGGCGGCCGCATCGGCTGAAGCGCGAACGGCGGCTCGACTCACTCAACTGGAGCGGCAGGTGGCCCAAGCGAGGGACGCCGGAGACAACGCCTGGATGTTGACGAGCGCCGCGCTCGTTTTGCTGATGACCGGACCCGGGCTGGCGCTGTTCTATGGCGGCCTGGTGCGAAAAAAGAACGTGCTCGCCACGCTCATGCAGAGCTTCTCCTTGATGGCGATCGTCACCGTGCTCTGGGCGCTCGTGAGCTTCAGCCTGGCGTTTGGGCGCGGCTCACCGTTCATCGGGGGATTCGGTTATATATTCCTGCGGGGCGTGGGCGCGGCTCCCAACCCCGCTTACGCCTCCACCATTCCATTTGAAACCTACATGATTTTCCAGTTGATGTTCGCTATCATCACGCCGGCGCTGATCTGCGGCGCGTTCGCGGAGCGGATGAAGTTCAGCGCCATGGTGGTGTTCACAGTGCTCTGGTCGCTGGTGGTTTATGCTCCGATGGCGCACATGGTGTGGGGCCAGGGCGGATGGCTGAACGCCTCGGGGGGCGGAAGTTTCCCCACCCTCGACTTTGCCGGCGGCACGGTGGTCCACATCACCTCGGGCGTTTCGGCGCTGGTGACGGCGCTCTATCTCGGCCGGCGCATCGGCTACCCTGAGCAGCCGATGCCGCCTCACAACGTCGTTCTCAGCTTTATCGGCGCCTGCCTGCTCTGGGTGGGGTGGTTTGGCTTTAACGCCGGCAGCGCGCTCAGCGCCGGCCCGCTCGCCACCAGCGCCTTCGTCGCCACGCACTTCGGGGCGGCGGCGGCGGCGGTCGGCTGGGCGGGCGCCGAGTGGATACGCAACGGCAAGCCGAGCGTGCTGGGAGCGATTTCCGGGGCGGTGGCCGGTCTGGTGGCCATCACGCCCGCCGCGGGATTTGTGAGCCCGATTTCCGCGCTCATTATCGGCCTCGTCGCCGGCCTGGTTTGCTATGGGATGGTGACCAGGGTGAAAGCGCGGCTCGGTTATGATGATTCCCTCGACGCTTTCGGCGTCCACGGGGTGGGAGGGACGGTCGGCGCGCTGCTGACCGGCGTTTTTGCCGCGCGGGCCATCAATCCAATTTTCAAGGGCCAGCCGGTGGGCCTGCTGGACGGCCATCCCGGGCAGGTGTTGAACCAGCTCGTGGGAGTGGCCATCGCCTGGAGCCTGGCCGGCGTCGGCACTTTCATCATCCTGAAGGTTGTGGACGCGGTCATCGGGCTGCGAGTCCCGCCGGAGCACGAACTTCAGGGACTCGATATCAGTCAACACGGAGAGGAAGCGTACAATCTGTGAGGGTGGGGCGGGGGCGGCGCAAAGCTCCCGCTCTTGGTTTGGATTTTTGGGTTAGGATTCGGCGAGAAGGCGGCAGCGGAAAGAAGTGATACGGGCTGACCCTTCTTCGCCAAGGGATGGGAGCCATGAAGAAAATTGAAGCGATCATTCAGCCTTCCCGCTTTGAGCTGGTCAAAAGCGCGTTGCAGGAGATTGGCGTCCAGGGAATGACCATCTCTGAAGTGCGCGGCCACGGCCGCCAGAAGGGGCACACCGAAGTTTACCGCGGCAGCGAGTACACCGTGGACCTGCTGCCAAAAATCAAGCTGGAAGCGGTGGTTCCCGATCATTTGGCGGAAGCCGCGGTGCAGGCGATTCTGAAGAGCGCCAAGACGGGCAAGATCGGCGATGGCAAAATTTTCTTGTCCTCCGTCGAGCAGACCATCCGCATCCGCAACGAGGAACGCGGCGAGGCGGCTCTGTAGCGCCGGCCCGGCGACGCTCCGTGGGCGCGCCGCCGGCCCAACTTAGGCGCCCGGCTCAGCCGCCCAGGCGGCGCGGCCGGCTGAACCACGATGTCTTTGTCAGCTTCCATGACGCCGCTCGAGACGCTCTATCGGTCTCAATTCGAGGCGATTTGCGCCCGATTTGATTCGACCGGGAGCGGGCGGGCGGCCGCGTTCGAGCGCGCCGAGCTGCTGGACTCGATCGTGGCCGCGCTCTACCGGGAGCTCATCACGCCAGAGGTTTCCGAAGGTTTTGCCGTCGTGGCCCTCGGAGGCTATGGCCGGCGCGAACTTTTCCCCCACTCCGATGTTGACATTCTCTTTCTTGCTTCGAGCCGCCCGGTTCAGTCGGATTGGCAGGAGGCGACGGCCGCGTTTAGATCG
>JAKAWO010000269.1 GCA_021827255.1 Acidobacteriota bacterium
GTTGTTGTTGCAAACAAAAATGACGGGGAGCTTTTGGACGGCGGCAAGGTTCATCGCCTCATGGACATCGCCGCGGCTCGTGGTGCCTTCGCCAAAGTGAACGGCGGCCACGTTGCCCTGGCCGCGACGCTTCAAAACCATCGCCACGCCGCAAGCCACGGGGCAGGTATCGCCGAGGTGCGAGACAATAGGAATGACGCCGCGCTGGATGTCGCCCATGTGCAGCGTGTTGTCCCGCCCGCGCGTGGGCCCGCTCGCGCGCGCCATCCAGTTCGAGAAAATCTCCCGCAGCGTGAAGCCGCGAATCAGAAATGAAGAAAAATCGCGATGGCTCGGCAACGTCACGTCCCCTTCGTCCAACGCCAAGGTTACGCCGACGCCGATGGCTTCCTGGCCGCGCCCGACATACACGCCGCCGACGATTTTTCCCTGCCGGTAAAGCACCTGCTCGATCCGCGCCTCCGCCGCGCGGGTCAGCTTCAGGTAATAAAGCATTCGTTTCATCGTTGCGGGATCGGGCGATCGAGTGATCGCCCGGCCGAGCCTTGGCGCTATTGCGCGGCGGGTTGATTTCGTCATAAGTCCCGCCCCGTCGAGGGCTAGAAGAGGCCGAATGGGGAAGGGGTGGACTCCGACCCTCGACCGTTGACTATCCACTCCTCTTCACGCTTGCCGCGGCGGCTCGCCAGCCGCGGGAAGGAGGGATTTTGGCAGCGCCTCCGGCTTGACATATGGATACCACCTTGATATGTCTTGACGTATGCGAACCACGGTACGACTCGATGATAACCTCCTTCGGCAGGCAAAGCGCGAAGCTCTGGAACGCGGCGAAACGCTGACCTCGATGATTGAGCAGGGCCTGCGGCTGCGGCTGGCCGGCTCGCGCCGAGGGGGCCGCGTTAAGCGTGCGAAGCTGCCCGTCTCCAAAGCGAGCGGCGGGACACGTCCCGGCGTCAATCTCAACGATTCAGCCTCCCTGCTCGACTTGCTGGAAGGCCGCCGGTGATCTTACCGGAGGTCAACGCGCTCATCTATGCATTCCGCAAAGATTCGCAGGATCACCCTCGGCACCGAAATTGGCTTCTGTCCGTCGTCAATAGCCCCTCACCCTATGGGATGTCGCCCCAGGTGTTGAGCTCTTTGGTCCGAATCACCACTCACCCCGGTGCATTTAGGCACCCGAGCCGGCTTGAAGAGACGTTGGAATTCTGCCGCGCACTGATGGAGCCGTCGCAATGCGTGGTCATTCAACCCGGCGCGCGCCTCCCGAGACCAAGCAAGGAACAGGACGCATGGCGCTGGCGCCACGCGCGGGCCTGCGCCAATCCTCCATCGCCCGCATGAAGACCCTAGGGCGTCTTCCGGCTTAGCTGTTGACCTCAGCCTTTGGGATTGCAAGCTCAAAGACTTCGCCGAAACGCTCCACGACGCGCGCGGAGACATCCTCGAGAGGAATCGGACGGCCGAGCAGCCTTTCGAGCGAGGTCACGCCTTTGTCCCGCAGCCCGCAAGGAACAATCCAATCAAAATAACGGAGATCGGTGTTCACGTTGAAGGCAAACCCGTGCGAGGTCACCCAGCGAGAGATGTGGACGCCCAGGGCGGCCAGTTTGTCAGAGCCGACAAAAACGCCGGGCACGCCCGGAATGCGGTTGGCGGGGACTCCGAAGCCGGCGGCCGCACGCATCAGAACCTCTTCGAGCGAGCGCATGTACCAGGCCACGTCGCGGCGGTGCTGGGCGAGATCAAGAATCGGGTAGCCGACGAGCTGGCCCGGCCCGTGGTAAGTGACGTCACCGCCGCGGTTGGTCTCACAGAGCTCGGCGCCGATTTCCTCCAGCTTGGCGGGAGTAAACAGGAGGTTCTCGCGGCGCGCGCTCCGGCCCAGCGTGTAAACGTGCGGGTGTTCGAGCAAGAGCAGCGTGTCCGGAATCTCGTTCGCTTTGCGCGCCGCCACGCGCGCCTGCTGGATGCGCAGCGCCTCGGCGTAGGGAATCCGGCCGAGATGTTCGAGGTTGAGAAGCATAAGGAGGGAACCGCTCATGGGGAACCGGCCACAATGCCCGCGCTCTCTGTTCCCTGTTCGCTAAATGTGAATGGCCATGCCCTCGACGGCGTGGGCGGCTTCGGCGACGGCTTCGGTCAGGGTGGGGTGAGGATGGATGGCGCGCTCGAGATCCTCGACGGTCCCCTCCAGCCGCATCGCCAGGACAGCTTCAGCGATCAGTTCGGTGACGCGCGGGCCGATCATGTGGACGCCCAGAATTTCGCCGGTGCGCTCGTCGCTCACGATTTTGACAAAGCCTTCTTGCTCTCCCAGAATCGCCGCCTTGCTGTTACCGACAAAGGGGAACTTTCCCACCCGCAGTGTGCGCCCGGCCTCGCGCGCCTTGCGCTCCGTCAGCCCCACGCTCGCCACTTCCGGCAGGGTGTAGGTGCAATTCGGAATCTGATGGTAGTTGATGGGTTCAACGGCATGGCCGGCGATGTGAGTCACCGCGACCAGGCCCTCGGCCGAGCCAACGTGCGCCAACAGCGGACTGGCCGCCACGATGTCTCCGATGGCGTAAACATTCGGCTCCGCCGTTTGCATGTATTCGTCAACGGTAACGAATCCCCGTTCCAACCGCGCGCGGGTGCGCTCGAGCCCGATATTCTGCGTGTTGGGCGAACGGCCCACGGCCACCAAGCAAGTGTCGGCTTCGAGTTTCCGCGCCTGGCCGTCGGCGGATTTCCAGTCCACCGTCACGCCGCTCACGCCCGGCGCGACTTTCTCGACCTGCGCGCCGAGATGGAGCGCGATACCCTGCTTTTTGAACGCCTTTTCAAGCTCGTCGGAAACGTCTTCGTCTTCGAGCGGCACGGCGTGGGGCAACATTTCGAGCACAGTGACCCGGCAACCAAAGCGGTGAAAGATGGAAGCGAACTCCACGCCGACCGCTCCCGCCCCGATGATGAGCATGGATTTTGGAACGCTTTCAATATCCAGGATTTCCTTATTGGCCAGAATCACCTTGCCGTCGGGCTCGAGGCCCGGCAGCATTTTGGCTTCTGAGCCGGTCGCCACCACAATGTTCTTCGCCTGGATTTCGCGCTGCGAGTTCCGCTCGTCGGTCACGCTCACCCGTCCGGGCCCGGCGATGCGCGCGAAACCGCGAATCGTCTCAACCTTATTCTTTCTAAAAAGAAACTCGATGCCTTTGGCGAGCTTCGTGACCACCTTGCGCTTGCGGGCTTGCACGGCCGACCAATCCACGGAAAAGCCCTGGCAGTTGATCCCGTACTCTTTGGCGTTCTTGAAGTGATCGTAAACCTCGGCGTCAAAGAGCAGCGCCTTGGTCGGAATGCACCCCACGTGCAGGCAGGTTCCACCGAGCTTGTTGTCGCGCTCCACGACGACCGTTTTGAGGCCCAACTGCCCGGCTCGAATCGCGGCCACGTAACCGCCCGGACCGCTTCCCAGGATGGCCACATCGTAAGCCGCCTCAGCCAAAATCCCACCTCCGCTCGAACTGTGAACCAGGATGGAAAACCGTCAAAAGCCATCTTACCTGACGCGAACCCAGCCGACAAGCCGTCCACCAGCGGCCATCGGGAGCGGAGAGAGAGCATCCCGCGCCGCGCGCCGAGCTAAAATCCCGCCGCGCTTGACGGCCCTTCAATCCCCCGCCGATAATGGGGTCTCGACGGGGCGGCGGCGCTCCGCCAAACTCGCGCGCCCTCGGACGCCTTAACGGAGTTCCCTTATGTCGCAAGTTTTTCGGAATTACATTGCCGGCGAGTGGGTCGAAAGCCAGTCCAAAAGAACTTTCAAGAACATCAATCCCGCGAATACCGATGAAGTCGTCGGACTGTTTCAGGATTCAGACGGCGAGGACATGCGCGCCGCCTGCGAAGCCGCGGCGCGCGCCGGCGAGAGTTGGGCGGCTTTGCCGGCCCCGCGGCGCGGTGAATACCTTTTCCAGGCCGCTGAAATTCTCGAGAGCCGGCTGGACCAGCTTGGGGCGGAAATGACCCGCGAAGAAGGCAAAACGCTTCCGGAATCGAAAGGCGAAGTGAAACGCGCCATCAACATTTTTCGATATTTTGGCGGCGAGGGCGCGCGGCAGTTCAGCTATCAGATTCCCTCCGAGCGCGAGAATGTTTTCTGCTACACGCTGCGCAAGCCGCTGGGCGTGGTGGGGCTGATCACGCCGTGGAACTTTCCGAGCGCC
>JAKAWO010000270.1 GCA_021827255.1 Acidobacteriota bacterium
TCAGGGGCTCCACCTTCGCCCAAAGCTCATCGGAGACTTCCCAAGATTTTATTTGTGGCATCTTGGGTCATTATCTTGCCTCAGTTCCTTTCGAAATTCAATAGCTATTTACGGATAAGCTCTTAATGGAATTCCATGCCGGCGTAACCTCACCGGGTTCAAAACGGATTCGTTTCCCCGGGAAATCCTCATTCAGGTGCCAATCCTGCCGCATGGGGTTGGATCCATCGCAGACCCCGCGGTGCTCAGGGAAGCTGTGGCCGGCCGCACGCCGCGAGGTCGGGATGGAGGCGTCGTCAGGATAGCCTAGCGTCCGGTCAGGTTCGGCGCGGCCGGACGTGAGGCGGCCGGATTTGGGATATCCGAGGGAGGGTTGGGGTCCACGTCCGGGGAAGTTTGCGCCGGGACGTCGGCGGGCAGCGGATGCGGTCCCAAGCCGAGCTTCATCAGGGGCTTTGCTTCCGGCAATCCGGTCATATCAAAGCCGTTCGCGGCCTGGTAGCGCCGCATCGCATCGCTGGTTGCGGCGTCCCACTCGCCGGTCGGCGGCCCGGTCAGGTAGCCCGCTTGGATGAGCGCGCGCTGGATTTGGATGACGCGGCCGGGCTCAAGATGAGGACCTCGCGGCCAGTGGCGCGCCCTCGGGTGATAGTACGGCCGGCGGTAATACCGACGATGGGCAACCCGCCGGACAACGGCTCGGCCGGGCCGGATGCGCGCCGCGCGGGCGGGCCGCTTTCGAGCCCTGACCGCGGCCTCCTTGGGATGGCGCACCGCGCTCTTTGGAACTCCCTCGGCGGTGAGCCGTAGCGGCGCCCCGAGGGCAACCAGAAACGCCACCAGCAACCGGACGGCGCATCGGCGTTGAGCGAGAGCTGGCATCGCACCTCACTTCGTCGGCGGCAAAGTGTCAGCCAGGAACAGCGGCTCAAACGAGCGGCCGGTGCGACGCGCGATCAAGAGGAGCACGTCCTGGCCCGGCCGGAGAGTCGCCTGGAGCCGCTCGAAATCGTCCACGGAGCGAACCGTCTGGTGGTTGATGGAAAGAATTGTGTCGCCGGACGCCACGCCCATGTCGGAGGCGATTCCGCTCGGATCCACGCTCGAGACCAGCACGCCCTGCGGGCTGCCTAAGTGCAGCGATTCATTCAGTTGCCGAAACTGGGCGGAAGTCAGGTTCTGAACCGTCACTCCCAGCGCGCTCGCGCTTTTGCCGGACAGCGTCGGGTGGCGGGACCTCTCGGCGCCCTGGCCGCTTGCAGCGATGATTCGATCGCGGTCGCCCACCACAACGCTCGCCGTGCGGGCTTTTCCGTTACGGAGATAGTCCAATTCGACTGGCTTGCCGATGGGGCTGTTCGAAATGATGCTCACCAACTGATTGCCGTTCTCAACCGGACGGCCGCCGATGGCGGTAATCACGTCCCCAAGCTTCAATCCAGCCCTGGCCGCCGGGCTTCCCGGCTCCACGCTATCAATGACCACGCCGTGATTCGCGCCGAAGCTACGGAGCAAAGCGGCGTTTTGACGCGGTTCAAACGCCACGCCAATCGCGCCGCGCCGGACCCGGCCTGAAGTAATCAGCGAGTTATAGACCTTGCGCGCCGTGTTCGACGGTATGGCAAAGCCGATGCCGTCGCTCGATCCGTCCGCCGTCTCAATGGCCGTGTTGATGCCGATCACTTGTCCCGCCAGGTTCACCAGCGGCCCGCCGCTATTACCCGGATTGATGGCGGCGTCGGTTTGCAGAAAGCGCTTGAACTGCCCGTCAACGCCCGGCTCGATTTCGCGTCCTCGGGCGCTGATGATTCCCGCCGTCACCGTGTCCTTCAGCTCGAAGGGGCTTCCAATCGCCAGCACCCAATCGCCGACGCGCATCGCGCCCGAGTCGCCAAGCTGCGCATATGGGAGCGGCTTTCGAGCGTCAATCTTGATGACCGCCAGGTCGGTCAATTTGTCTGCGCCGATAATCCTGGCCGTGTACCGAGTGCTGTCGTCGCCGTAGAGACTCACGCTGATGTGGTCCACGGGCCGATCATCATAACTGCGCGTGATGACATGGTCGTTCGTCAGGATGTAGCCCTTGGGATCGAGAAGGATGCCGGAGCCAAGGCTCCGCTCGGGTATTCCCCGACGCGCCCCGGGCGCGGAAAAAAGATGACCGAAAAGGCCGCCGAACGGGTTGTCGCCGGGCGCGCCGTGTGGCAACCGCCCAATCCGGAGGGTGCTCTCTGTATTGACATTGACCACGGCAGGCTCGACCCGCGCGACCACGGCCGCAAAGGAGTCGGAAAGTTTGGCGGGCGAGGGCGCAGGCAGCAGCGCCGGAGCCGATCCCGACACGCCTCGCCGCGCGCCTCGAGTCGAGCGGGAGATCAGCGTCCCGATCAGAATGCCAACCCCCAGCGTCAGCAATATCGCCAGTGCTCCAAGATAGCGACGCGCGTCGCGGCTCATGCCTCACCCTCGCCTTGAAACTCGCACCCCTCAGCCTGGACATCCGAATTATACATCCTCTTGGCAGGCAGTATGGGAACGGACAAAGGAGGGGAACCGCGCCGCGACTGGCGAAGTTCGAAAATTCCACGGCGCCGCGCGTTGCGGCCAAAAGCATCGGCGCATCTGCATGCTGGAAAAGGCTCTCGGCCTTGCAAGGCCAGTCCCGGGGGCGGCTTCTTCGCTCGATGTGAGGCTGGAAGGCTCCGTCCCGCTTCGTGACGCAAGCGGTGTTCGCCAAGGGCGAAGTCGGACCCGCGCCGCCTTCGCCCTGACGACTCGACATCCATTAGGCTTTGGCTACCTTGACGTCGTTTTTCGCTTCCTTGCGGGCGTTCTTGACGTCGGACTTCACTTGCTTCTTGCTGATCTGCGGATTCAACGTATGAATCGCTTTGCCCAAGTTACCGCCGTTCGAGAGCATGGTGGACTTCAGCTCGTCGAACGGGATCCCCAGGTTGTGCGAGACGTGAACCGCCGCCACAAACAGGCCCAAATTCTTGAAGCCGCTTGCCGCTTCAGTGAGGTTCGTGCCCGCTGGAAGCAGAGACTGAAGATTGGAGGCGAGCTTGGTATTTTGCGACAGCAAGCTGGTGGGCGAATTCATGCCCAGATTGCTTTTGCCCATCGAATTTCGCGATCCGCCCATCGTCCCTTGGTGTTCTCCGCCCATGTGCGGCAGGCCGTTCGTGTTCTCGTGGCCGAGGTTGCCGGATGGGCGCTCACCCATTCCCATGCCTCCGCCCATGCCGCGGCCCGCTCCACCGCCGTGCTGGGCGAACAGGGGCAATCCCGCGAGGCAGATGGAAACTCCCAGCCCAGCGAGTATCGTTACAAATCGTTTGGTCATGTTTTGTTCCTCCAACAAGTAATTTTCAAGCACCATCCTCGGTGTCCTCATCGGTTGATGCTCTACACTACAAACGTTGAGCTCTTTACTTCGATTTCACTTCAACATGGGGCCCGGCTATCAGCGGGGCGGGGACGCACTCCCACAAAAGTAAAATGCCAGGCCCTAGATCCCTCAACATTGTATCCCCCTTTGGGCTATGCAAACTAGGTGCCAATCCGCCATGCGTGTTGGCCTCTTTTAGCTAACCCGCGTCCCTACATTGGGATGCTGATCTCACTCGGCAGATTTTAGCACAGCACGAAGCCTTTGCGCGTAGCCTGAAGTCACCGGTAGCGGGCAATATTTGGCTTAAATCACGCACTTCTGGCTGAAGTGACACACTTCTGAAATCGCAGTGCGGCACCCCGAACTAGCCCCAACCGGAGGCTGGCACGGGCCATCCCGGGCGATGTCAAACAAGACCAGCAATCCGCGCGCCTCAATTTGATTCCGCGGGATCACCAAGGAGATTCACTGGGCGGCGGTCAAACTTGAGGCCGGCGCTTGAACGGTCCTGCGCCGCGGGGCGATAGAGAGCATGACAGCGCTCGCAACGGTAAATGACCGCGCCCGGCTCCGCTTGCGCCAGCAGGTGCGCCGACCATCGTTCTTGCGGCCAAAGCTTGAGATGCCCGAGGCAGAATTCGCCCTTCGCGTCCTTCTCATCGCAGGCGCGCTGCCCAGGCTTTTTCTCTTTAATCGTGAGGATGTCTTCAGTCAAGGCTAACTCCAAATTCCTCTTCCACCTAATTCTAACAGCACTAAGCCTCGAGTGGGGGAGTACGGGTGGGAGTTTCTTC
>JAKAWO010000271.1 GCA_021827255.1 Acidobacteriota bacterium
GTCCCGCCTGTAACTAAAACTTGCTCCTGTTCGCGCCGCGATGTACGGCAGATTGCGGCAACTGCCACTGCGATCACTCAGACCGTAACCCATCAGGAATTTCCCGCGCGTTTTGAACCCCACGTAGTCACGCCGCACATCCGTCTTGAGCTCGTCCGTCTTCTCGATCAGCGTTGCCGTTCGCACCGACCGGGCGCCTTGTAGTTCAAGTGACCGAATGAGATGGTCGAGGGTCAGCCCAGACTGGAGGATGCCATCCACCAACAGCACGTCCTTGCCGGTGGCCTCAAATTTGGGGATGTAGTGAATCGCGCGCACGGGGCCGCCGGCGGCAGAAGTCTCATCGTGGATTTCGGCCCGCACAAATTGGCAGGCAACCGGCGACTTGATTTGACGGACGAGGTCAGCCATGAACATGAAACAGTTTTCCAAAACGCCCACCACAACCAGCGGCTTGCCCTGAACGTCGCGCTCAATCTCCCGCGCCATGCTGCGGACGCGCCGGGCGATCTGGGCGGCGCCAAAAGCGACGCGAAGGCCTTCCTGGGATCGTACCGAGGGCTTTCGGACTGCCGGACGACGCTTCGTTGCCCTGGGTTTCCGTTTTGAAGTCATCTGTTCAGCTTGTCTCCGAGGAGTGGAGAGGTTTCTCGATAATTTCCACGTATTGGCGCGCCTGGCGTCGTGTTGGGGTCGTTTGAGCGGGCGGAAAGCCTCTCACCCACAAAATGCCCCCTGCTCCCTCGATCACCGGCCATGTGGGGCGCTGACTGGCTGGAATTCTACTACGGCGAAAAAGCTCCTTCAACTTTTCGGGCCTGCGACTCCCTGCGGGTTGGTAACGATCTCCCGCACGCCAGTTTCTAAGCACGACCTCGGCCCCCATTTCTTCGGCTTTCAGCGTCAAATCTCCCTTGTTATTATATCGCTTCCCAGGGGAAGAAGCCTGAACTATTTTAAACTCAAAAACCGCGCCCAATTCCGGCACGCGGACGATTCCTGGCAAGGTGACGCGGTAGCTAAACTCCCTATGACGATTTTCAGCCGAAGCAGGAGAAAGGATGAGCCAGCCAAACTCTTTTCGCGCTTCGAGGCCCCCCGGCAGGCTGGATTTCCGGCCGCTTTGCGCCTCGATTGCAAGGCGGCGCACGTTCTCAACGTGCTGGTGGGTTAATCCACGCAGCGAGCCCTGCACCGCCTGGATCGTTTGCCGAAGCACCCGGCGCGCGATGGCAGGGTGAAATTCCACCAGCGGCTGGAGCGGGATTTTCTCGCTGGCGCCCTCGCGCACTCGCCACGGCCGGGCTCGTTCCCGGGCCTGATCCTCGAGAAACGACTCGTCATCGCGGGCGCGCGCGGCCAGTTGGGTGAGCAAGCGGATGATTTCAGGGTTGTATTCCTGCTCGATCAGCGGCAACAATTCAAGCCGAATCTTGTTCCGCTGAAAGCGAGGGTCAAGGTTGCTCGAATCAGTCCGCGTTTCGAGCTTTCGCGCGGCCACCTCTTGCTCCACCATCGCCCGCGTCAGGCTGAGGAACGGACGCACAATTTTCCCCTCCCTGGTCGGATAAATGCCACCGAGGCCCCGCGTTCCCGCGCCGCGCAGGAGGCGCAGGAGGACCGTTTCCGCCTGGTCGCTCGCTGTGTGCGCCGTCGCCACTTTTTCCAGTTTGCCCTGGCTGACCAAGCTAAAAAAAAAGCGGTAGCGCAACTCGCGCGCCGTGGCCTCCAAATTTCGTCGGCGCTCCCGAGCCCTTTCCGCGACATGCGCCTCGCCCGCGAAAAACGGAAGTTTGCGGTCGCGCGCCAGCCGACGAACAAACCTTTCGTCCTCTTCTGATTCCTCACCCCGCAGATGGTGATTGAAGTGAACGACAGCGAGCGTCAGGCCGGCCTTCCCCCCAAATTGCGATAAAAAGTCGAGCAGAAGCACAGAATCCGGCCCGCCGGAAACCGCGATTCCCACGCGCTCGCCAGCCCGGAACATTCTGTCGTGACGCATCTCGACCGCCCAGCGCTGATAGTTTTCGCTCCTCGGAAGCATGGTGGTGGCACCGCGGACGCCCCTATTGTAGCATTGTGCTTTTCCACGCGTTCAAATGTCCCGTTGAGGCGCGAGCCGTTTGACATCTCTTGCTCTGGACACTATGATGCCCGCCGGTTAGCGCTAGCACGAGGAGGATAAGGTGAACCGGCGAAATTTCCTAAAAACAAGTGGGCTGGCGGCGATGGCGGCCAATGCGCTCGATGCGACTCCGGCTGCGCGTTCCGTTTCCGACCGCGCGCGCGTCACCGTGGTGATGGACGAGTCCACCGGCAGGCTCGACCGCAACCTCCTCGGACAGTTTGCCGAGCACCTCGGGGCTTGCGTCTATGGCGGCATGTGGGTGGGAACAGATTCGTCCATTCCGAACACGAATGGCCTGCGCAATGACACGATCGCGGCCCTTAAGCGCATCCATGCCCCGATCATCCGTTGGCCGGGCGGTTGCTTCGCGGACATTTATCACTGGCGCAACGGCATAGGGCCTCGCTCGAAGCGCCCGACCACTTGGAATCTCTGGTGGGGCCGCGAGGAGTCCAACGCCTTCGGGACGGACGAGTACATGGAGTATTGCCGGCTCTCGGGGGCTTCGCCCTATGTCTGCGTCAACGTCGGTTCAGGATCGGTGAGAGAGGCGGTCGAATGGATGGAATACTGCAATAGCAACCACCCCACCACGATTGCCCGCGAGCGCACGGCCAATGGCCACGACAAGCCCTATAACGTCACCTACTGGTCCGTCGGCAATGAGAACTGGGGCTGCGGCGGCGCCTTTACGCCCGAAGATTACGCCGACCGCTATGCCCGCTATGTCAACTATTTGGCCCGCGCCGCCGAAGGCGTCAAAGTCGAGTTCGTTGCCTGCGGGAACGGCGGCGGCGACTGGAACCAGCGGTTCTTCGAGACGCTGCTCCGCCGGCCAGCCGGCCGTGGAATTCTTCAAAGCGTTCGTCAGCTTTCGATTCATCACTACTTCGGCGACGGCGCGGCGGTGGACTTTAGCGACCACGACTATTACGGCCTGCTCGCCCAAGTTGCGAACCTCGAGGAAATCCTGCGGCGGGTGATCGGGACGATTGATGAGTTCAAGGCGCCGAATGCGCCCCCGGCTGGCATTGCGCTCGACGAGTGGGGAGTGTGGCACCCGGTTCCGGGGCAGGGGCCGGATGCGCTCCTTCAGCCGAATACCCTCCGCGATGCGTTATTGGCGGCCGTCACGCTCAATAGTCTGAACGGCTTTGGCAGCCGCGTCTCCATGGCTTGCATCGCGCAGGTTTTCAACGTGCTCCAATCAATGGCTTTTACACGTGGCGCGCAGATGGTTCTTACGCCCACGTACTACGTTTTCGACCTTTTCCAGCCGCACATGGACGCGAAGGGCTTGAAGACTGTAGTCGAGTCGCCTGCCTACAATGTCAAGGAAGAGAAGACAAGCATCTCGCGGAATTATTTGAGCGTATCAGCGTCTCTTGATGAGTCCAAAAAGCAAGTCTGCCTGACGCTGGTCAACCAGCACCTGACGGAGGCGCTCGAAGTAGAAACCGAACTTGCCGGCGGGGCGGGGGCAACCGGCGCGGCGCTGCGCCAACTGACGTCGGCAAGCGTTCACGACCAAAATACCTTCGATCGCCCCAACGTAGTTTTGCCCTCGGCTGAGAAGCGCGTCTCGGTTTCCGGGCGCAGATTCACTCAGATGGTTCCGGCGCACTCGGTCCAGGCGCTCGTGCTGGACTTGGCTTGAGCGCCAACCTTCAACGTTCGCGACACGGGAATTTTCTCTTGCTATCTGCGGCGGGTGCGTCGTTAAATTATTGGTCTTGAAATCGCCTGGCATGAGGTCGTGCAGCCTGGAGCCGCGGGCATGAAAACGTGCGGGGTGACCGAACGAAAGCTAAAGGCGTGGGTAGCCAGCTTCGGAGCTATCGGAGCATGGACTGTGGGCGTTGCGCTGGCAGGCTCGCTCTTCGCGGCCCAATACGGGTCGAAAACCGAGGGCGCGGTCGAGCGCGGCCACAGGCAGTTCGAGCAGACTTGCTCATTCTGTCACGGCGTGGACGCGACCGGCGGGCGCGGACCAGACCTGGTGCGCTCCAAGCTGGTGGCGGACGACGTCAAGGGCAACCTGATTGGCCCGGTCATCCG
>JAKAWO010000272.1 GCA_021827255.1 Acidobacteriota bacterium
CCGTGGTCAGCCATCTGATCATGGACCTTGACGAGGCGCGAGCGCGAGGCGTCCACTACGTTCAACGCGAAACAAAAGACCA
This sequence comes from Acidobacteriota bacterium, assembly GCA_021827255.1. GTDB lineage: Bacteria > Acidobacteriota > Terriglobia > UBA7540 > UBA7540 > JAKCCV01. The sequence continues at coordinate 83 of JAKAWO010000272.1, forward strand.
TAGGGATGTTTACGCCCGGGCGGTGGTGCTGGCCGCCGCGGCCCTTGAGTCCACTCGAATTCTCCTCAATTCGCGCACCCGCCGATTTCCTGTGGGCGTGGGCAATTCCGAAGGCGTTCTGGGCCATTACTTGATGGACCACTTCACGATCGAAGGCGGTGGCGGCGTCATCCCCTCGCTCCAATCCTCCCAGCGCGAACCGACGGGCAATCCGTGCGGCTTCCTTATCCCCAAATACGCCAACACCGGCAGCCATCACGACCGCCGCTTCCTGCGAGGTTACCGATTTGATGGCGGCGCCGACCAGGAACTTTATGGCCAGGCCGTCTCCGTTCCCGGGTTCGGCAGCCCGTGGCGGAGGAAGGTTCGGGAGGAGATTCCATATTACTTTTCGATCGAAGCGCAAGGCGAATGTTTGCCAAGCTACGATAATTATGTGGAGCTCGATTCGGAGGTCAATGACGCTTGGGGGATTCCGGCGCTGCGGATTCACGCCCGATACGGAGAAAATGAGAAGGCGATGGGCCGGGCGATGCGGGAGGACTTGGTGAAGATTCTGGAGGCCATGAAACTCAAGGATGCGCGGTTGCCGAGCCGTGACCTCAGCATCTTTGGCAAAAACATTCACGAATGCGGCACGGCGCGCATGGGCAACGACCCCAAGAAGAGCGCCGTAAACGACTTCAACCGGCTTCATGACGTGAAGAATGTTTTTGTAAGTGACGGAGCTGTATTCGTCACGCAGGGATGCTATGAGCCTACGCTCACGATCATGGCGATTTCCTGCCGCGCGGGCGAGCGAATCGCGGAAACGTTCAGACGAAAGGAGTTGTAACGTCAACGCCGTCGCTCGGATCGCAGCCTAGCCGGAGGGCCACACTTCGCGCGGCGTGAGTGTTTTCAAGCGGAGCACGATGAGGCGAAACTTCGGAAGCGGGGAAAAGGGCCAGCGAGTGAACGCCAAGCGGCGCGCGGAGCGCAAACCTTTCCATAACCTCACACGGCGCGAATGGCTCGCACGCGTCGGCGAGGCAGCCGCTCTTCTGGGCGTGAGGGGCGCGGGATGGGACGAAATCTCCGCGAGGGCTGCCGAACTCGCGCGACGAGGCCCCCGGCCGCTTCCGGTGGGTCTCTATCAGCCTTCGCTCGACTGTCTGACGAGCGCCCTCGAGAACGATGGCCGATATCACCCTGTCCCGCCGGGGACGGAGACGGACTACGTTCAGCCGGGCCGCGGCCCTTACGAGCTACTTTTCTTTACCGCATCGGAGTTCAAGACGGTACGCCGCCTCGTTCGGTTGGCGCTGGGCGGGCCAGCGCGCGGATCCAGAAAAAGATCGGCTGGCCTCGAAACTTTTGGGGAAACCTGCGAAGAGATCGCCGAGTGGATTGACCTGACAGTCGCCCAGTCGCGGGCGGTGGGCGAAGCGGCGCAAAGGCTCTCACCTCTGCATCGGAGTTTGGCGATTCATTACTATGGCGCGGAGGCGGTTCATCGGATCGAGCGAGCCGACCCGCAAAAAACCTGGCACGCCGGGCTCGACTGGCTCAAGGCCGAGTCCCGGCGGCGATACGGCCGCTCGCTCAGCCGTCTGAGCGGCGCCAATCTGCAACAGCTTCTCGAGTTGATGAGCGAGCATGACCAGGGACTTCCGGCGCGGAACGCCGGCACCGAGCTTTTCAGCCTCCTGAAGGCAGAAGTCGTCCGTGGTTACTACACCTCCCGGCGTGGCTTGCAGGAGCTCGGATACAAAGGGCACGCTTTTTACGCTGTTTCACCGGGTTGCCCGCCCCATCAAGGCGAGAAAGAGCCGCAGGTTGGCGCGTGAGGGCGCCTGGTTCAGACCATCGCGAATCGGCGGTGATCGGTTCGGAGGCAGTTTCGGCTCCGCGCCAGCGCTGAACGAAGGAGATATCATTGATGGAATCCATGTCTCGACCGGTCCGGCCAGGGTCTCGGGCGACGGGAACCTTGGGCCCATTCGCGATGCTGCTGTGGGTGACCGTTCTGACGGCGGAAGCGGTGGGCGCTGGGCCGAAGCTCCCGCGCGCTCCCGGCTCGCGCGTCATAAATCTTACCGGCGTGGGATATTTCGATGAGCCTTCGATTGCTGTCAATCCGCTCAACCCGCTCCAACTGATCGTGGCTTATCAGGTGCCTGCCCACGTGGCCTACTCCGAGGACGGCGGAGCCGAATGGACGGCGGCTTCCAGAACCGCGCCGTCAAATTATCGGGTTTCCGGCGACGTTTCCGTCACCTTCGACAATCACGGGCGCGCCTTTCTTTGCTATATCGCTTTTGACAAACTGGGCACGGAGAATTACTGGGCGCACGACGCCACGCGCAACGGGGTCTTTGTTCGCCGGTCGCTCGATGGGGGCCGGCACTGGCAGCGACGAGCGGTCCCGCTGCTGGCCCATCCAACCCAGCCCGGCATCCCTTTTGAGGACAAACCCTACATCGTGGCTGACAACAGTCACGGACCCTATGCCGGCAACTTGTACGTTGGATGGACCCATTTTACGCTGTCCAAGTCGGTGATTTATTTTTCGCGATCTACCGATGGCGGCGAGACGTGGTCGGCGCCGATTCAAATCAGCAAGGTTGCCGGATTGCCGCGCGATGATAACGGGGCGCTCGAGGGGTTCACTGGCGTGGCTGGCCCGCACAGCACCTTGTACGTGGCGTGGGCAGATGCGCAAGGCATCGTTTTCACGTCTTCGACCGACGGCGGCCGGAGTTTTGCAACGCCGCGCCGGGTGATTGAGACCGCTCCGCCCTATTTCAAGGTGGAAGACGTTAGCCGCTCGAACGGCTTTCCCATTCTTGGCATGGATCCCCGTACGGGACGGCTCTACGCCGCTTGGAGCGATTATCGCAATGGCGACGTGGACGTCTTCGTTTCCACCTCGACCGACCGTGGGCAGACCTGGGGCCCGGCGGTGCGCGTCAATTCCGACCCGCTGCACGACGGGGCCGACCAATTTTTCCAGTGGCTGGCCGTTGACCCTACGAGCGGCGCTGCCAACGTGATCTTCTACGACCGCCGCGGCGACCCGCGCAATCGAAAGGCCACCCTCACCTTGGCTCGATCCACCGACGGTGGCAGGACTTTTGCCAATTATGCCTGGACCCACAAGGCCTTTGACGCCCACGATGATTTCATCGGTGATTACACCGGACTTGCGGCGTATGACAATCGCGTGTACGGCGTGTGGACCGAGGAGGCGGGAGGCCGGTTCTCCAGGCGGGGCAGCGGACCTCCGCCTGCCCGCCGCCCATATCGCCGCACTCGGGTTCGATTCGGACTCGCCCATTTTCGGTAGCGAGGGCCCGGCTGATCGGATTGTATCGAGCAATGGAGCCTCGATGCATTCTGGCAGACACGATCACTTCGTTACGCCTTCGATGAGGATCGCTGCTGCATCCGTCAGGGCCGGGGCCCGCGTGATGGCCTCGCCGCGCAACCTCGCACTCGGTGACGCCTCCTCCGCACGGTTGCAACCGTGCCCTGACAGGCGATTCAAGCCGGTTTTGCTAGGCTATTGCGACGCCCGTGACCACGACGACCCCTCCCTGGTTCACAAAAGTCGCCTTTTGCCCAAACGTAGTCCTTCCCCAGGGCCGCGCTGCTTTTCGTTCACGCTGGCGCGGGATTTGACTTCACCCCGCGCGTCGTCTAGGCTGTAGAAAACAGGGGCGAAGGACCGAAATGCGCCGAATTTATTTCGACCATAACGCCACGACGTCCGCTGCGGCTAAAGCGTGACGTGAGGTCGGCGCTGCGCTTCCCGCAGTGTGGCCAAAGCTTCATCAGCATGAGTTACTACCTTGGCATGGATGGCGGCGGCACTCGCACCACGGCGTGGGTTGCCGACGAGCATCGCGTTCTGGGTCGAGCTGAAGCAGGGCCGTCGAATCCACTGAAGACGGGCTTTGATTCTTCCCGCCGCGAGCTTCTGCGCGCCGCCCGCGCCGCTTGCCGGGATGCGAAGATCCGTCCGTCCATGCTCAACGCTGTGTGCGTCGGTCTGGCCGGCGCCGACCGGAGGTCGGTCCAAGACGCCATGCTCGG
>JAKAWO010000273.1 GCA_021827255.1 Acidobacteriota bacterium
GTAGTGGTGGGCTTGCATCAGTTTGCGCCAGGGCGCTCGCTCCTCGCCGCGCACGGGGCGGACGACGAGCCGGCCCGCATTGGCGAAACGGCTGGCGGTTTCTCCCACGGCAGAGGGCTACCAAATCCGCCCTGAAATTGCCAGCCCTAAATCACGAGCTTTTGTGTTGTTACACTTCTGAGACTTTGACACAGCCCTGGCGCGACGCGAGGCTCTTGACAAAGGGAGGATAATGAGGAGCCGGCGGGGTGGCAACTCCTGGGCCGCTGAGTGGAGAAGTCCTGGATGGCGACAACGAAGAAAGTGGGCTATGCCGTCGTCGGCCTGGGAAGAATCGCCGCGCGGGCGGTGCTGCCGGCCTTCCGTCACAGCCGACTCGCAAAACTGGTCGCCGTGGTCAGTGGCGATGGGAAAAAGGCCGCCCAATTTGCCGCCCAATTTGGCGCGAGCGATTATTACACATATCAGGACTACGCCTTGTGCCTCGGCCACCCGGGGGTCGAGGCGGTTTTCATCGCCACCACAAATTCCACCCACGCCGATTTCACCTTTCGAGCCGCCGCGGCAGGGAAGCACGTGCTGTGCGAAAAACCGATGGCCACGACGGTGGACGACGGCGCGAGCATGATCGAAGCGTGCCGGACGGCGAAAGTCCGGTTGATGGTCGCCTACCGCAAATATCTCGAGCCAGGTAGCCGGGCGCTCAAAACGATGGTGGCCCGTGGCAAGCTCGGCCGGCTTAAAATCATCCACACTGCGTTTACCATCGTCCTGCCAGAGAAGGGGAAATCGGCAGCCTGGCATCTGGACAGGACTGTGGCCGGCGGCGGGTCCTTGGTTGACCTGGGCGTGTATTCCGTCAACACCAGCCGCTGGCTGGCCGGCACGGAGCCCATGGAAGCCCGGGCGTATGCCTGGACATCGGACCCCGATCGCTTCTCGCAAGTTGAAGAGAGCATCGCCTTCCAGCTCCTTTTCCCCGGCGGGCTGGTCGTCCAAGGGAGCTCGAGCTTTGCGGCCGCGGAAGCGTCATTTATCCAGGTGCACGGCGAGAAAGGATGGGCGGCGCTTGACCCGGCTTTCGCCTACAACCAGGAGCGTCGCCTATTCGGCGCGATCGGCGGCAAGTGGTTTGAAGAGCGATTCAAAGTGATGGACGAATTTGCTTTGGAGCTGGATGAATTTGCCGAATGCATTCGCCGCCGCCGCGAGCCGGAGGCAAACGGGTACGAGGGCCTCCGCGACATCGCCGTGATGGAGGCCATCTACCGCGCGGCGCGGGAGGCGCGCCCCGTTCCTATCCCTGGTTCTCGCATTTAAGCAAGGTCCTATTCGGCGGACATACTCTTTCAGGTCTAGCGGTTTTTTACAGGGAAGCAGCCAGCCGGCAATTTTTTCATGCTGCGAGAAAATCCTGGCTGCTTCCTGCCACCCACATCCCGTCGTTTCCACCTCCCTATCTTGTTGAAGGCCTGGGCAGTTATCCGTTTCCGCGCGGTTATGGAATACAGGTTGCGGCGGTTGGGATCGGTCTTAGAAGGCATGGTATTTGGATTTTGGGGCCCGCGCGATGCCAGCGCCGGGCCCTCAAAACGCAGGAGGTCGCACGATGATTGACAGCAATGAGACCGGATCGGTTTTGTTTCGAGATTACAAGCTTGGGCCCTCGCAGCCTGAAGCGGTAGCCAACGCTGAAATCAGCCACGCGGAGACGCCCTTAGCATCCTCTCACCCCGTCGAGAAGGGAGGCTCGGCCGGGTTGTGGGGTGCGTTGCTCGCTCTGGCCTTGGCCTTGGCAGCGCTCGCCGGGTACGATTACTGGTTTCTCCATAAGACGGGCTTTTCCATCGCCACGCTTCCGAACCTTGTCCATTCGGTGAGCGCGCTGAGCAGCCGAATGGACGCGGTCGAAACTCAAGTGAAGGATTGGGCGACGGAGCGCCAAGCGCTTCTGGGCGAGATGACCGGGATAAACCAGCACATCCGCGCGGAGCTTGGCGGCATGCGAGTCGAGACGCGACACTTGATCGCCAGCGCGGAAACCCATATGGGGCAGCAACTCGACCAGCGCACGCGCCCACTCGAATCCCGGCTGAATGGAGTCGAAGCCCGTCAGCAGAATGACCACGCGCGCCTTGCTCAGCTTGCCACGGCGGTGGGGACGCTTCGCCAGCACCTGGAGGCAGTTCAACACCAGCAGGCTCAGACGACCAAGCAATTCCGCGGACTTGAGCGCGAGCAGAGCCAGACGGGGTCGGCGGTGGACGGCCTCACGGATCAACTCCAGCGCACCCGAGTTAACTTTGAAGCAGGCAAGGGGCAGGACACCGAAATCGCCCCGGGAATCTCGCTTTACCTGAGCAAGACCAATGTCCTGCATCAACGCTACTCCGGCTGGATCAGAGACGCCCACACTCATCAGACTCTATGGATTAAAAACCAAGGCGTGCAACAGCCCGTCATTTTCTACTCGGCGGGTGGCCAGCGGGCGCTGGAGATGATCGTCACACGAGTCGGCAAGGGCCTGGCTCCGGGCTACCTGCTTCTTCCAAAGTCGGCGCGGAACCAGCCGGAGCAATCCGGCGGCGCACCGGCCGCTAGCCAAGCCTCCGCCGGATCCTGACGGCTGGCCCCTGCCGGCGGGAAGCTTGAAACCGGCGGGCCGGCAGGGAAATTTTTGCACGTTGGATGAAAGCTATGCGCATCCAAGGGAGACGACGGACTTCACGCTGGCGAGACATGGGGCCTGGAATCAAGGGATTACGGTTGAAGGCAATTGGCATGCGGCGTGCGGTACTAACCGCGCCAAGCTCGCTTGGTGGTTAGCAAAGGTCAGTCAAGGAGCCAAGGTCATGGACGAGGAAAAAATTCCATATTCGCGGCAATCCTCCCACCGAGGATTACAGGTAGCGGTCGTGGTGCTGATCTGTCTGGTAGTGATCAGCTTGGGTTACGCCATAGCCCAGCACAGCTCGGTGGGGCAACTATCGGCGCAGAATGGGCAGGCGAACGCGCAGCTCGCGCAAACGCAGAGCCAGATTCAGGCTTTGACCCAGAAAATTAACGCCCTGCAGGCGGAAGCTGCAACGAAAAAGGTCACCAAACCACGTCGGATCGTGGCGACGCGGCGGCCGATCGCTAGATTTTATCGGCGGCGACCGGTCGAGAGCCCGTGGCAGAAGGTTGAGGCGGAGCTCGCCCAGCACCAGAAGGAAATTGCTTCCACGCAAAAAGACTTGGATCAGACCCGGAGTGAACTTGAGGGCAATCTGAGCTCGACCGCCGATCAGCTCAACGGCTCTATTGCCAAGAACCACACCGAATTGGTGGCGCTTGAGAAGCTGGGTCAGCGCAACTATTACGAATTCGATATCGGCAAGTCGAAACTCTTCCAGCGCAAAGGACCCATCAGCCTCAAGCTCCGCAAGGCGAACGTCAAGCACCAATTCGCCGACTTGGAATTGATCGTGAATGACCGGGAGCTGACGCAGAAGCACGTCAATCTCTACTCGCCGGTCCTTTTCTATCCCCAGGACAGCCATCGGCCGGTTCAACTGGTGATCAATGGGATTTTCAAGAATGAAATTCACGGCTATGTGAGCACGCCTAAATATTCGCGTTCGGAGCTGGCCGCGAGCAATGCAGCATCGGCGCCGGCCACGAGCCCTGCGGCGAACAATTCCAGCGCTGCGGCAAACGCTTCATCGAATCAGACGCAGACGCCGGTTGCTCTGCAGCACCGGCCCGGGGTCCAGAATTAGCCAACGGCGCGCGCCTCCAGGCAAGCTCCAAGAAGGCGGAAGAATCCGGGAGTCCGATGGATCGAGAGGTTGCCAGTCAAAGCGAGCGCAAGGAATCCAATGGCGTGCTGGGATGCGCCATAGGCTGAAGGCCCCGTACAGAGATAATATTGGCGGGAGGAGCGCCTTTTGATAAACTGGCAAGGTAAGTAAATGCCGTTCTTTGGATGCTTCAGAGGAACTCGTTTTACTCCAAGCCCAAAGGCGCGAGAGGGACTGCATCATTCGCAGCAAAGGCTTGAAAGGAGATGGTACGAATGTTTAGTTTGGAGGCGGTAAGCTCTGAGGAGCTGGGAACAGCTTTCGGAGTAGACAGGCCACAGGCTGGATCGTAATGCTGAGGCAGAGAC
>JAKAWO010000274.1 GCA_021827255.1 Acidobacteriota bacterium
TACATGTGGTTTTCAAGTCCGGCAGCAATATTTATCTGGACCGGCAGTTGGTGTCGGAGCAATTGGCGACCCTTGAAGCGCGCCTGCCGGCCGGGGTTCATGCGCCTATCATGACGCCGCTTACTACCTCGACGGGTAACGTGATGGAATTGGGGCTCACTTCCCAGCGCGTGTCCCTGATGCAACTGAGGACCGTAGCCGACTGGCTTGTCAGGCCTAGTCTGCGGGCTGTCCCGGGGGTGGCGAACGTTTCCGTCTTCGGAGGCCAGATCAAGCAATATCAGATTCAGTTCATTCCCCAGCGCCTGATGCAATACGACCTGAGCGTAAACGATGTGCTGGCCGCGGCGCGGCGGGCGACGGGGCTGCGCGGCGCCGGCTTCCTCGAGACGGTGAACCAGCGGTTGATTGTCCACCCCGAAGGCCAGTCGGTCACCGCGCAGGAACTGGCCGGCGCCGTCCTTGTTCACCATAATGGGCTCAACGTAACGCTCGGGCAGGTAGCCCACGTGGTCGAAGGCCCGCAGCCGCCCATCGGCGGCGCCCTGGTCATGGGGAAGCCCGGAGTCATCCTGCAAGTGTCGGAGCAGTATGGAGCGAATACGATGCAGGTTACCCGGAGACTTGACGAGGCGCTCCGCGAGGTTCGCCCCGCGCTCCGCCGCCAGGGCATCCACCTGGATGCAACGCTCTTCCGTCCCGCCAATTTCATCCAGACCGCCCTGGCGAACGTGCGCGCTTCGCTCACCGTCGGAGCGCTCCTGGTGGTCATCGTCATCTTTCTTTTTCTCTTCGATTTCCGGACCGCGGCGATCTCCTGCACCGCCATTCCGCTTTCGCTGCTGGCCGCAGTCACGGTCATGAACCGGATGGGGTACTCGCTCAACACCATGACGCTTGGCGGCCTTGCCATCGCCATCGGCGAAGTCGTGGACGACGCGGTGATTGACGTGGAAAATATCCTGCGGCGCCTGCGGGAAAACCGCCATGCCCAAAATCCCCGGCCCACCGTCCAGGTGGTTTTCGACGCCTCGCTCGAAGTGCGCAGCGCCGTGGTCTATGCGACTTTTGCGGTGGTCCTGGTGTTTGTTCCGATTCTGATGATGAGCGGCATTCCGGGCGCGCTCTTCCGGCCGCTAGGGATGGCCTACATTCTGTCGGTCCTGGCTTCCTTGGCGGTGGCGCTGACGGTGACGCCGGTCCTCAGCATGATCCTGCTTGGCCAGAAAACGCTGGCCAAAGAGGAGCCTCCGCTGGTGCGCTGGCTCAAGGCCGGTTACCGCCACGTGCTCCTGTTTGTCGAGCGCGCGCCAGTCGTGGTCATGGCGGGCGTGGCCGTATTGACCATCCTCGGGCTTTCCGTGCTGCCGTCGTTCCGCTCCACATTCCTGCCGCACTTCCACGAGGGGCATTACATCATTCACATGACCGGGCTGCCGGGCAGCTCACTGGAGGAATCCCTCCGCCTCGGCAAACAGATCACCGCGGTCCTGCTGAAAGAGCCGTACGTTCGCCGCGTTTCCCAAAAAGCCGGCAGGGCCGAGCTCCTCGAGACGCGCGGACCCTATGCGAGCGAATTGGACGTGGATCTCAAGCCCAACCTCAACGGCGAGCAGAATGAGGCGGCGCGCGCGGACATTCGTCAAGCGACTAAGAAGTTTCCGGGGCTCACGTTTACGGTCAACACGTTTTTGGCGGAAAGGATGGAAGAGATTCTCTCGGGCTATACGGCCCCGGTGGCGCTCAACATTTACGGGCGGGATCTTAACGTCCTTGACCGCAAGGCGCAGCAGGTCGCCCAGGTGGTCCACTCGATCCCGGGCGCCCGGGCAGTCCGGATTCAGTCGCCTCCGGGAACCCCGGAGGTGATCATCCAGCTTCTTCCGGCGGCGCTGGCGCGCTGGGGCTTTGAGCCGGTTTCCGTCCTCGATGCCGTGCAGACGGCGTTTGGCGGCCTGAATGTGGGGCAGGTGTACCAGGGCAACGAAGTTTTTAACGTCAGCGTGGTGCTTGATCCCTCGGAACGCGAGAGTCCTGCCGACGTTGCCGCGCTCCCGCTCGAGAGCCCCGCGGGAAATTACGTGCCGCTCGGAAAGATCGCCGATGTTTATGAGCGGTCCGGGCGTTTTGTCATCCTGCACGACGGTGGCCGAAGAGTGCAGACCATCACACTATACGTTTCCGGCCCCAGTCTCGACACTTTTATTCGCCTGGCGCAAAGGGAAATCCTAGCCAAGGTAGAGTTTCCCCCCGGCACCTACTTTGAGTTCAGCGGAATGGCGGAAGCCCAGGCGAAATCGCACCGCGAATTGCTGGTCCATTCGGCGCTGGCCGCCGTGCTCATCATCGCCCTGCTCTCGATTGTGATGATGAATTGGCGCAACCTCCTGCTGGTGCTGGCCAATTTGCCCTTCGCGCTGGTGGGCGGTGTCCTCGCGGCGTTCGCCACCAGCCCGTCGCTCTCGCTTGGCTCGCTGATCGGCTTTATCACGCTGTTTGGCATTACCCTCCGCAATTCGATCATGCTCATCTCGCATTACGAGCACCTGGTTGCAGAAGAAGGCATGACGTGGAACCTCGATGCCGCCATCCGGGGCGCTTCTGAACGCTTGGCGCCGATTTTGATGACGGCAACCGTCACGGGCCTTGGTTTGTTGCCGCTCGCCCTCGGAACAGGCGACCCGGGCCGGGAGATCGAAGGGCCCATGGCCATTGTGATCCTGGGTGGCCTTATAACTTCAACCATCTTGAATCTTCTTGTGCTGCCTGCGCTCGCGCGGCGCTACGGCAGGTTTGAGAACGCTGCAGATCTGTCGAGTGGATTGGATTAAGGGACCGCTCGTCTGGCTTCGCACACCCGGAGGATTGGAGGTAAGGGATTGGAGGAAAAAGGATCAAAGTTCCGAAGCTTATTTCTGCTTAAGGAGAACCTTGTGAATCGCGTGTTCGCCTTGGTTTGCCGCTCGTGCATGACGGTGAATTGGATACCTTGCTCCCGAAGCTATGAATACTGCGGCGTGTTGGCCTGTCACACCTTGTCAGCCCTGAAGGTAAGAAATGCCGCAGCGAATTGGCCGAGGGGTGAGAAGGCATTGTTGTATGGACCCAGAAGCTGAGCAACGCGACCAACTGGGGGAAAGTAAACGGAGGTACGACGAGAATGGAATCGCAGGCCCGCTTGCTCGATCAATCTGCGGAGATTCTGGAAAGTCCAGAAGTGAACTCCACTCCAAGTCGAGGATCCAAGCCAGCCCCGAACCTTGCGTGAAAGAGCCCAAAGACTACATCTGCCCAGCTCTCCGACGATCAGGCTCCCGCCGGGGCGCAGTACGCGCGCTGCCTCCTGGATTGTGCGTTGCGGGTCTTTCACGAAGCAAAGGGCCGTCACGGCAATCACAACGTTAAACCTCTCCGACTCAAACGGAAGGTCTTCCGCAGAGGCCACACACCACGTGATGTCCTGTTTGCAATCCGCCGCACGTTGTCGAGCGGCCTCAAGCATTTCTTTCGAAATGTCAACACCGAAGACTCGCGCGCCTTGCTTGCACGCCGAAATTGAATACGCGCCATCTCCGCAGGCGACATCCAGCACAGTACGCCCCCGGAGGTCACCGGAGAGGCCGAACACAACGTCTTGCTCAAGGCGCTCCGTGAGCCTGCCGACCGCCGTCGCGCGCCAGCGGGCGTAATCTTCCGGTGTAATCACCCCGCACTTCCTCTCGGGACAGCGTGTGGGGTCAAAGAGGTCAAAAGAAAGCCCCTTCTATAGGACAAGCGGGATGCCGTAGGCTTTGGCGCCGAGCTTGAGCGTCACGCCCAGAACTCCACGCCGCATCCCAAACGGCGCCAGCCACCATTGCTCGAACAGCACCTTGCCCAGATGCCAGGTCTTGCCGATCTTTCGGAGCTGCACTTGAGGAGCGGGTTCGGCGAAGAAATTCCCGAACGCGAAGCCAGCCAGGTCCTCTCCGGCCTCCAACATGCAGTACCCATCCGCACAAAATTCTGTTTGTGTACGCGTCCCTGCAATCTCCTGAGCAATACGACGCGCCACGATCTGGGCTTGGGCATGCGCAAATACACCGGCCTTGGGCAACATCAAGGGCGCGTCCGCCCTCCAGCGTCCCGGCAAAGGTATGGCTAGAT
>JAKAWO010000275.1 GCA_021827255.1 Acidobacteriota bacterium
CGCGGGCTAGAGCGCCTTCCCCTCTCAATTCTTACACTTTCCACTCTGAATGGACAACCCAAAGTCCGGCAGGGTTTCAGGAAAATGGGCTGAGCGGCTGACCGGGGCGGTGCGTGTCCGGTTCGATGCGCTAAAGCGATCGGCGAAAAAGCAGCGTCGCGGAAGTCATCATCACGGCCGTGAAAATCGCCAGAAAAAGCAAATCACCGCCGATCGCGCCAAATCCCGTGTTTTTCAGAAGCAGCAACTTGAAGGCATGCACGGCGTAGGTAAAGGGGTCCACGGTGGTGATGACCCTCATCCAGGCGGGGAAGGCCTGGACCGGATAGACGGCGCCGCTGGGGAAAAAAAGGAGCGTGTTGAGCACCCCGAACGTGGCGCGCGGCACCAGAGGATCATCCACGCGCACCATCATCAGAAACATCATGCTGATGAGGGCGAGCGCCGTCACCACCGTGACCAGAAGCAGGCGAAGGATGCGCCCTGGGTCCAGCGGGTGGGGAATGCCGGCCAGCAGAGAGCCGAAGATGCTCAAGACCAATCCGGCCATCACCGCCTTGCTCGCTCCCGACAGATTGAAGCCCATGATGAGTTCGAATTTGGTGATGGGGGTGACCAGGTAGCCTTCATGGAGGCCGCGGGCTTTGTCATCAATATAAATAATGCCGCCGCCGATCATGGCGGAGACGAAAATCGCCAGCACCACCGAGCCCGCCAGCAGATACTGGATGTAGGGGACGTAAGGATAGAGCTCAACCACGGAGAGCGAGACCTGCGGCGCCACGCGCGGCGGCACGCGAGGCTGGTTGTAATCCTCGACGAGAGCGCCCAGCGCGCCTTCGAGAGCGCTGGCCACAAAATTGTCGGTGTTGTCCTCGATGAGCGCGACTTGCGGGGCGTTGTTTTCCAGAACGTCCCGCGAAAAATTCGGAGGAATGTTAATCACGCCGTTGATGCGCCCGTTGCGCAGGTCCTGCAGCGCCGCCTGCATGTCGGTGTAATCCACGGTCTCAAAGGTTTTGGCGTTGGCGGCGATGGCGCCAAACATCTCCCGCAGGCGGATGGCGGAAAATCCCTGGTCCTGATCCACCACGCCCAGTTTGAGGTTTTTCAGCTTGCCGCCGAAGGCGTAGCCCAGAACCAGCAGTTGCACCAGCGGGAAGATCATGGAGACAAACATCAGCGAGGGGCTGCGCAAGAACTTTCTCAGGTCCCGCTCGATAATGGCCAGAATGCGGTTCATGCCCTTCTCGCCGGCGGCTTCTTTAGAAGCCGCCGCCCCTCCGGTAGAGATGGCTGATGTCCAATTTGGCGTCCTGAAGCTCGTCGCGCAACTGCGCCCCCGTATAATGCGTGAAAACGTCGTCGAGCGTGGTGCTTTCGACCGAAAGCGACGTTACCTCAATCCCCGCCGTCTGCGCCGCTTCCGCCAGCGCGACCATGGTGCGCGGGCCATTGTGCGAAGCAATGCGGAACACGGTGTCATGGCGCTCCACGCTGGCCACCTCCGGAAGCTGCTCCAGAGCCTCGGGCCATTCGGGGGGAATCTTGGCGAAGCTGACCTCGACAAAGCTGGTCGCCGGAATCGAGGCCTTCAGCTTGAGGGGGGAATCAAGCGCCGCCAGCTTGCCGTGATCCACAATGGCGATCCGGTCGCAGAGATTATCCGCTTCATCCATGTAATGGGTGGTCAGTAGAACCGTCAGATCGCGCTGTTTCTTCAGGTGAACCAACATGTCCCACACCGCCCGGCGCGAAGTGGGGTCGAGGCCCGTCGTCGGCTCGTCGAGAAAAAAAATCTTCGGCTCGTGAACCAGGCCGCGCGCGATTTCGAGCCGCCGCCGCATCCCTCCTGAAAGATTCTTCACCGGCTTATCCGCCCACGGCTCGAGTTCCACGGCAGCCAACAGCTCCCTGACCATTGGCCGCCGCCGCTCGCGCGGCACGCTGTAGAGCTTTGCGAAAATCATCAAGTTCTCGGCCAAAGTCAGGTCCAAGTCGGAGGTCGTCGCCTGCGGAATCACCCCGATGCACCGCCGGACTTCGTTTGGCTGGCGAAGCACGTCGAATCCGTTCACCAGCGCGGTCCCCTCGGTGGGCGGAATAAGCGTGGTCAGCATGCGGATGAGCGTGGACTTCCCTGCCCCGTTGGGGCCCAGCAGACCGAAGATTTCGCCTTCCTTCACCTGAAAAGTCAGCGAGTCCACGGCCGTAAAACCGTTAAAGCGCTTGGTCAGCTTCTCGACCTCTACGGCTCCCATTGAGCGAGACCGCCTTCCGAAAACTCTCTCGCCCCGCCGGGCGAGGGGCGCCGCCGGCGCTCATCCGCCAAACGGGACTTGGACGTAAGCCGTCAGACCGGGCGCCAGCCGGCGATCCTGGTTGTTCACCCGCAGGCGAATTTCGAACGTTTTGATGTCACGCTTCGTTCGGCTGACGTCGCGCTGCGTGGCATATTCCGCATCCACGCCGCGGAAGAAGACCGTCCCCATCCGTTCAAACCCGCCCGGAAACCGGACCAGAAATTTTTCTCCCAGGCGGATGCGAGGGATATACGTCTCCTCCACGTCGGCGCGCACCCAGAGGTTGTTCGGATCATAGACCACGACAATCGGCTGGCCGGGCGTGACCACCTCGCCCTGGAGCGCCGCGCGCAAGCTCACCAAACCCGCAATGGGCGATCGCACCTGCGTGTAGCCGAGCTGCACTTTGGCCACCTGGTTCTGCGCCCGCGCCGCCGCCCACTGATGCTCGCTGGCGATGAGTTGGCGCTCGCGCATGGCCACCTGCACCGCGTTCGCCTTCGCCAGCGACAAGGCCGCCTGCTGCGCCTGAACCTGCTGGTCGAGCGACTCGACCTGCGCTTCCGCCGCCAGGTAAGTCGCCCGCGCCTGATCGTCATCCTGGACTGAACTGATGCCCCGCTGGAAAAGCGCGTGGGTTCGCCGATAGCTCAGGCGAGCCAGATCCCGATTGGCCGCAGCCTGCTTCTCTTGCGCCTCGGCCGCGGCCAAGGCGGCCTTGGCCTGGGCAATCTGGTCGCGCGTTTGCAGCTCCTGAAACTTGAGATTCGCCTCCGCAACCTCCACCTGGGCGCCGGTGCTTTTCATCGCGGAGGCGTAATACGCCTGGTTGGCGCGCAACTCCTGCGGAGCAATCAGGGCGAGGAGCTGCCCCTTCGATATGGAATCGCCCGTTTCCACCGTCATCCGAGCGATGCGCCCCTGAACTTGAGAGCTGACCACAATCTCGTTCGTGGTGACGATGCCCGTCAGCACCATCCCGTTCCACCGGGCGCGGGTGAGGAAGTAAACCAACCCGCTCGCCACCGCAACGCCGACGAGCACTACCCCGAACACCTTGCGGCTCATTCGACACGCTCCTCGGGATGGCGAAACAGCCCGAAGCGAACAAAATTCAACACCTCCTGTTTTCGCTCCGCCAGCCGCTTCTCGTCATACGGGTCGAACCCTCCGACCGCCCGAATGATGGGGGCGGCGGAAAAATAATGGACCGTCAGGCTGATTAAGGACATGAGAGCCTGGCGCGCATCAACCGGCCGCAACTCGCCGTCCCGCACCCCTTGCTCGATCAGGGCGACCAGGCGGCGCATCACAGGCAGCGTCCATCGCCGCCGCAGACGCTCCAATCCCGGTCCTCCGGTCAGCATGATGCGCTGGAGCAAAATGGGAAAGAACCGGCGCGCGCTGACGAAATCGAAGTGTGCGGCCACGTAGGCCAAAAGTTTTGACCGGACGCTGCCGCCGCCGGCCAAAACCTCCTGCGCCCGCCGCTCGAACTCTTGCAGGTGCTCTTCGACGACGGCCAAAAACAGCCCGTCTTTGCTCTTGAAGTAATAGTACAGCAGCGCCTTGTTCACGCCCGCGCTTTGCGCGATGGCTTCGGTGCGCGCTCCCGCCAAACCCTGCTCGGCGAAGATGCGTTCGGCGGCGCGCAAGATGGCGCCCCGCGACCCCCGCGCCTCGCGGCCGTTCCGCCGCCGGGTGGGCTCCGTCGTGGGTGGGTGTGCGGATCTCATATTTAACTAACCGGATAGTTAATTTATACGCTCCACCGCCTCGGCTGTCAAGCGGAAACCCCGTCGCCGCCAGGCCGCGGAAGCCCGCCTGACAGGTGAG
>JAKAWO010000276.1 GCA_021827255.1 Acidobacteriota bacterium
CTATCGTGCCGACAGGGGGGCTTGCCTTGACAATCGTTTGACTTTCCGTTAGGTTGCGGGTTCACCGGTGTCATTCGCCGACAAACGGGCGAGGGGAAATTGTCCCGCAAACAATTTGTCACATTGACCACGGACTTTGGGGGTTCCGACCATTTCGTCGGAACGATGAAGGGCGTCATTCTCAACATTAACCCCGAAGCCGTGATCGTGGACCTGAGCCAGCAAATCGGTTCCTACGACATCTTTGAAGCGGCGTACACGCTGGCGCAGGCATACCGATATTTTCCCAACGACACAATTCACCTGGTGGTGGTGGATCCTGGCGTCGGCTCCAACCGGCGGCCCATCCTGGCCCGGACGATGGAGCACAAATTCGTTGCGCCCGACAACGGAGTCCTTTCGCTGGTCTATGAGCGGGAAGAGAACGTGGAGGTGCGCCACATCACTTCCGACCATTACTTTTTGAACCCTGTCAGCAGCACGTTCCACGGCCGCGACGTTTTTGCGCCCGTGGTCGGTTGGCTGAGCAAAGGGGTGGAAGTGGACAAGTTCGGCGACGTGATCACCGACTACGCCAAGTTCGCCTCGCCAAAGCCCAAATGGGTAAACGTGAATCTGCTCAAAGGCGTGGTCATCAAGCTCGATAAGTTCGGGAACATCATCACCAACATCACTCCGGCGGACGTGCCGCAAATTTTCGCGGAGAATCCGCCACCCTTCCGCATCATCCTTAATGAGAATGAGGTGACGCGGCTGAACCTGTCTTATTCGATGGGGAAACCCTCGGAAATCTTTGCCATTGTCGGCAGCTCGGGCTTTATCGAGATTTGCACGAATCGCGGCTCGGCCGCGAAGGCGCTCAAAGCCGCGCGCGGGGCCGAAGTGGCCGTCACGATGGGCGCCACCGGCGGCCAACGCGGAACAGGCTGAGGCCTCCCGCGATGCGTTCCTCGCCCGGCTTCAGGGGGTTGTTTCATGGGTTGGCGGGAGGGGAGGGTGAGGACCGCGTGCGGTCTGTGGTGAACGAAGTGAGAGCTTTTCGATCTTGACGCGCGCGATCCTTCGCCCCTTCATTTCCATCACCGTATAGCGACGGCCGTCAAAGACCACCGCCTCGCCGCTCTTGGGAATAGCCCCAAATTGGACCAGCAGAAAGCCAGCCAGCGTTTCGTAGCCGAGTGAACGCGGCAGCGTAATTTGATAATCGTCGGTCAGCTCGCGCAGTTTCAGGGCGCCATCCACTACCAGCGCTTGGTCGCCAAACCGCGGAGCCGGTCCGGCCCCGCGGTCGTATTCATCGTGAATTTCGCCAACGATCTCCTCCAGAACGTCCTGAAGCGTCACCAAACCCACAAAAGTCCCGAACTCATCCACCACCAGGGCCATCTGAGCGCGACGACGCCGGGCGTGATTCAGCAGGGTGATGAGCGGCATGGTTTCCGGCACGATCATCGGGTCGCGCAGGAAGGTTCGCACGTCAAAGGGCGCGGTGAACGGCACCCGGTCGCGCAGGCGGTCCGAGGCCACCCGCAGCAAATCCTTGGCGTGCAGGACGCCCACAATATGGTCCATGGACCCCTCATAGACGGGGATGCGAGAGTGTTGTTTCTGAACCATCTGCTCGAGCAAAACGCCCAGCTCGTCCGTCAGCGGCAGGCAGGCGATCTGAGGGCGGGGGACCATAATCTCCCGCACCAGGACGCGGTGCAAATCGAAGACGCCGCGAATCATCTGTTCCTGCTCTTCGCCCAGCAGGCCGCGCTTGCGCAGAGCGGCGACAATCAGCTTGACCTCATCGAGTGTGTGCAGCCGGCCGTGGCCGCCAGCGGGAATCCGTCCGATAAGGCGCAGGACGAGGTCGCTCAGGAGGTCGAGAAAGCGAATGGGGTAGCGGCCGAGCCGGAGAAACAGGTCCATCAGGGGCGCCACGACGAGCGCGGTGGCCTCGGCTCGCTCGTAGGCGATCGCCTTCGGCACCAGCTCACCCAGAACCATCAGCACGACGGTAATGAACAGAAAGGCTACGACGGCCGCGACGGCGTGAGCCAGCGCATGGGCGGCGAATTGAGCGAGGCGCCCTCCGATGAGTTGCTCGATCGCTACGGACATCACCTGCTCGCCGAGCCAGCCCATCAGCAGGCTGGCCATGGTGACGCCCAACTGAATGCCGGAGAACAGCAGGCCAACGTCGGCGAGAAGGCTCAGGGCGAGGCGGGCGCGCAACCGGCCCTCGTGCGCCAGTTGCTCCAGGCGCGTGCGGCGCACGCTCAAAAGCGAGTACTCGGCCGCAACAAAGAACCCGTTCAGGCCGACCAGCAAAATGATCCCTGCCGCCTTGAGGAGGATGAGCATGGAGATGTCCGCGCTTACGAATTCTAGCGTGGAAAGGCCGCCAAACCAAAACGGACCCGACAGCTTGAGGGAAGGAAGCCGACTCGCGGCCCCGGCCTGCCGTCCGCAAAAAAATCCATCTGCGGGCGGGCGCGGAAGGCGGTAGAATCTCACTGAGAAGCGCTCCGCGTCGAAGAGCTGAGATGCCGAACGCCAGGGAGGTCCCGACGACCCCCGCGCGGGGTGATGTTGTGAAGAACTACCAGGAGGTGAAGCATGAGAATTCGGAGCTTGGTTATGACTTGCGCGATCATCGCGCTGGGAGCAGGAGCCCTTTACGCCAGGAAGAAGCCCCGCACGACGTGGCTGGATAAGCCCTTTACCCAGTGGGATAAGGGCCAAGTGGTCGGACTGTTCAATCACTCGCCCTGGGCTCTCACGCGGGCCTATCGAGGCCAGACGACGGGCGAGCACGGAAACTTCAACCCTGGCGTCACAGGGACCTCGGGAAACGCTACGCTGGGGGTGGATACCGTGACTTACAGTTTTACTGCCAGGCTATTTTCATCGGAGCCCATCCGTGAAGCCTATGTGCGAATGCTGCAAATCATGAACCACTATGACACCATGCCCCCCGCTCGCCAGCAGATCTTTGATGCCAAGGTGGACGGCCTTTTGCACGCCGATGTCAGCCAGGAGGTTGTGTTGACGCTGTTTTACGGGACCAACGACCCCCAGTCCGCGCGGGACCTCAACCAGTGGTTTGGCACCCAAACCGCCGACACCTTGAGGCAGAACGCTTATCTCTATACCTCGAGCGCCGGACAGGTGCAATTGATCAAATACTTGCCCGCGCAGGGCGGGGGCGGGTTAGGAGCGCGATTCATCTATCCGCGAATGCTCAACGGCAAGCCAATTCTGCAACCCGGTGATGCGCGGATGCGGTTTCAATTGTACGTGCCCCAAGTCGGGCAGACGATTTACCTGGACTTCAAACCGTCGAAAATGGTGTACAAGGGACAGCTCTCGTATTAGCATCGCCCCGGCTTGCGCCGGCGAAAGCGGGCGAGCGGGACGCCGCGCTGGTTGTGGCAGAAATCCGCCGCCTACGATGGGGAGTCGGGCGCTGCGGTGGAGGCAGCTTGGGCGTCCGGCTGAGGGCCTATCGTGCTTACTTTTCCCTTTCTCGGCGCTCCGTCTGGGCGCCGGCTTTTACTTCAACCCTGGCCGACGCGCGGGAAGGCGCCCAAACCGCGGCGGGCACCAAGCCGCCCCGGCCACGACGGCGGTGTCGCCGCTCGGCCGGCCTCAGCGAGCAGCGTATCTCACCACCTCAAGATGGTTGTCCTTGCTGGTTCCGAGGAACAGGAAGTCGTCGGGCGAGTCGGCGCAGGCGGGTACGACGAAGCCGACCTTTGCCTCCGGCATGCGGTAAACGGCCGTCACCCGGCCGGTCTCGGAGCTAAGCACGGCGATTATCCCGCGCTCGTGGATGTCCTCGCCGGGTGCGCCGGTCGCCACGCGCCCGTAGTAGATGAAGAGGTAGCCAACGCCGGCGGCCGCCATTTGCAGCGGGGTCATGCCCGGCTTGGGCGGCTTGAGGTTGAACCGCCGCAGGATTTCGCCGGTCGGCGCGACCACATATAGCGTGGCCGCGCTCGTGCCTTGCAGCACGTAAACGTTGCCATCCTGCGAGCTGAAGGATAGGGTGCTGCTCTCGAGCGAGATTGGGCTTCCGTCGGCTGTCCCCGGTCCGCTCACCCAGGGCTGCGTCAAA
>JAKAWO010000277.1 GCA_021827255.1 Acidobacteriota bacterium
CATAGACCGGCGCGCCAGGGACGCTTGATTGACGTGGGAGACGTTCACGTGGAGACGTCGTTGCCGGAGGAGTCGGGAGACAGGAGCCAGAAGCCAGAAGTTGAGGGCCAGGGACGAACCGGCGGTCATAGACCGCCGCGACAGCCAGGAGGAGGTTTTATGAAGAAGGTTGATGTTTCCGCCGCGGACGGGAAAGTGGCGCTCGGCCATCCGGACTTTACGGACGAGTACTACGCTGACCCGGCCGAGTTGCAGGAAGTGTTGGAAGAGATGGGACTGGCGGAGGACCCCGAGGAGGCGGCGCAGGACGACATTCCGCTGGAGCAAGCGGCGGCGGCGCTTTCCGAGGCCGACACGCGCGGCAAGCGGGTGCCGGCGGTGGAAGTGTTTCGGGCCCGCGTGGAGCAGGCGCTGGACGAAGCGGTGAAAGTGGGAAAGATTCTTCCGCGTCAGCGAGGCGAATGGCGGCGCGTAGGGCTGGCGGACTTCACGGTGTTCTCAAAGCTGCTGAGCGAGCAGCCGGGGCGGGTGCCGCTGCGGCCGATCGGCTTTTCGAGCACGGGGCCGGTGGACGCGGGAACGCAAGTGAAGTTCCTGGCCGAGCAACGGATGCGGGAGCGGGGCATCAGCTACGGCCAGGCGCTCAGCGAGCTGGGGCGCGAGCAGCCCGACCTGATCCAGCGGTACCGGCGGGCGGTGAGCGGGGAATGAGGCAGGTTTCGGGTGTCAAGTTTTAGCGAGGCACCCGGCGTCTTGGGATCGCCTGACACCTGGACGGCCTGTAGCGCCGGTGGATGGCCGGCGAGGGCAGGGAAAATCCGCCGCTCATAGGGCGGCGCACCAGAAGGGGAGGATAAATGGCAGGAGCAACGTACGTTCTGGACAAGACCTACACGATTGATTCGGCGGGCGGAGTGGCGACGTTCACGGCGGTCGCGCCGGGATCGGCGGACGGCCACTGCGCACTGCCGACGGCGGCGAATCAGGTCTGCCTGGGCATCACGCAAGAGAACCAGACCTTGCAGGGCGAGAACGTGGTGGTGAGGAAGTACGGGATATCGCGCGCCATCGCGGCCAGCGCCCTGAGCGCGGGGCAGTACGTGGAGATTGCGAACGCGGCGGGGCAGTTGCAGGCTTCGAACCTGACAACGGTTCCGACGACGGCGACGCTGCACAACATCGTGGGCATCGCGGAATCCTCGGCGACGCTGGCGGGCGAGATTTTTTTCGTCTTCCTGACGCCGGGAGCGGTGGTGGTGCCGGTGTCGTAGCCGGAGTGCCGGCCGACCCGCGCCTCACGCCAAGGCGCGGAGGCGCAAAGGGCGCGAGGCAGCAACCGAAGTGTTTTTTGCGGGACAGGCTCCGGGCTGTCAGCGGCCGGAGCACTTCAAGCCCGCTCGGAGTCCGGCGACCTGCTGACAGGTCTCCGCGTTGTAGCGCCGGGCTTTAGCCCGGCATGACGGCAAGATGCCGACCTGAAGGTCGGCGCTACGACCCGCGCGCGGAGCGCCGGAGCCGAGCGGCTTTGGGAGAAAAACCATGCCTGATGTCTCGATGGTGCACGTGGATACCGCATTGACCAACGTGTCCATCGCTTATCACAACGCTCAATTCGTTGCGGACGCGATTTTCCCGCCCATTCCGGTGACGAAGCAGTCCAACAAGTACTTTATCTACTCGAAGGACCGCTTTCGGATCATGAACGACGCAAGGCGGCCGGGAGCGCGAGCCAACGAAATCAACTGGACGCTTTCCACGAACACGTATTACGCCGAAGGCCACGCGCTGGCGCAGGCCATTCCGGACGAATTGCGCGCCAACGCCGACCAGGCGATTGACGTGGACGTGGACACTACGGAGACGCTGACCGACCTGCTGTTCCTGCAGCGGGAGAGCCTGGCGGCCTCGGTGGCGCTCAATCCCACCAACCTCACCCAAAACACGACGCTTTCCGGGACCAGCCAGTGGTCCAACACCAGCTCGCCCGACCCGGTGACGACGGTGGAAGAGACGAAGCCGCTGATTCAACAGCAGATCGGGGTGGTGCCGAACGCCCTGCTGGTGGGCTATCCGGTGTTCACGGCGCTGCGCAACCATCCGGCCATCATTGACCGGTTCAAGTACACGCAGGTGGGCGTCTTGCAGCCCGACCACTTGAAGGCGGCGTTCAACGTGGACTTCTTCTACGTGGCGTCGGCCATCATGAACACGGCCGGGGAAGGCGAGACGGACAACTTCGAGAACGTTTGGGGGAAGAACGCGCTGCTGTGGTACAAGCCTCCAGCGCCGGGGCGGCGGACGGTTTCGCTCGGCTACCAGTTCACGTGGCTGTTCGGAGCGAATACGGACGGCTTTCTGGTGAAGCGGTACCGGGACGAGTCGCGCACCGCGGACGTGGTGGAAACACAGCTCTACTACGATCTGCAACTGGTGGCGCCACAGGCCGGGTATCTGTTTGTGAGCGCGGTGGCGTAGAAGACAGTGGCGAGTGACAAGTGGCAAGCCGCCAGAGGATGGTTTCTTCGGCTTGCCACTAACCACTGACTCGTTGGGCGACGGAGGCCGGCGATCATAGATCGGCGCGCCAGGAGCAAGGCATGAGCTACACAACGCTGGACGCGGTGGCGGCGCATTATCCGGGATTCGCGCGGGGGGTGGTGAATCAAAGCCCGCCGGACATCGAGATTCAAAGCTGGATTGACAACCAGGCGGCGCGGATCACGGGGCTGGCGACGGCGCGCGGCTACGAGCTGACGAATCTGGAAACGGCGAATCCGCCCGCTTACGCGGTGCTCTCAATGATGAATGAGATGGGGGCGGCGGCGGACCTGGGCGACGCGCTCTACTCCATGCTGGGGCCGGGGTCGCCGGCGGCGGGCTGGGCCAATCCGAATACGCTTCGCAAATCGTACGAGAACATGATCGCGGAGCTCAACCTTGGCGCCTACGACAAATTGTTTGTCGCGCTGGCGCGCACGGGCGACGTTTATCCGGAATTCGGCGGCATCGCCGGCCAGGAAACCGACCCGACCGACCCGGAAGATAACCTCAATTTGGCGTTCAGGAAGAACGACGTCTATTAAAGCAAGCGGCCAGGGGCAAGCAAAGCCGGCCTGGCGGCCGGACACCCATCACTTTTCTGTTTTGGCGCGCGCCGATCGAGTTGGTGGCGGAGGGGAAGAAGGAATTGGCGAGCAAGAAGCCGCGAGGCGCAAATCGGCGTTGCGGCGGCCGAGCCGCTCAAGGGGGCGTTGCGGCAGGGGATTTTTGATTGGCTCATCAGGTCATGGGTTCATTCCATCCATGAAGCCATGAAGGAATGGATCAATCTCTGGAGGACGCATGGCAACGGTTGACGTAACGAAGATTCATCAAGGGCCGGGGATGCTGTGGATGAAGGTGGTGCGGCCGCTGAGCGGCAAGCGGCTGCTGATTGATTCGACGGGGACGCCGGTGGGGGTTCCGTGGGCCGCCTCGACGGGGTACGCGCTGGGGCAG
The DNA here is from genome assembly GCA_021827255.1 of Acidobacteriota bacterium. Classification (GTDB taxonomy): domain Bacteria; phylum Acidobacteriota; class Terriglobia; order UBA7540; family UBA7540; genus JAKCCV01. Next base: position 3,499 of record JAKAWO010000277.1, read on the forward strand.
CAGATTATTGACGCGAACGGAAACCTCGAGCAGGCGACGGCGGCGGGAACGTCGGGGGCGACGGCGCCAGCGTGGCCGACGACGCTGGGGGCGACGGTCTCGGACGGCAGCGTGACGTGGCAGTTGGCTGAAATCGGCTCGAATGTTTTCGCCGGAGCCACTACGGGCGCGGCCACGGTGGGATTGGCTCCTAAGCTCGAAGAAGTGACCGCCGATCAGGTGGCGGGGCCGTTGGACGTGATTATGACGGCGGAGGCGGCGACGATGGAGCTGACCATGATGCAGTCCGACCTCGCCAACCTTCAGAACTTCATCGCGCACGGCACCTACACGAGCGGCAGCGACGCGGGCTTGCCGGCGGGCGAGCAGAATTACGAAGAGATCGCCTTTGGCGGACTCATTCCTGTGCCGCGGGTTTCGGTGGCGGTGATTTCACCGCGGCGAAACGCGCCCAGCAAATTCGTGGTGAGCCAGCTCTATCAAGCGTACCAGGCTCAGGCCGTCGAGCTTCCGTTCCAGCGCGCCAAGGAAACCGCTTATAAGGTGAAGCTGACCGGGCTCGCTGACCCCAC
>JAKAWO010000278.1 GCA_021827255.1 Acidobacteriota bacterium
CGCCGATCTCGTTCCGCTGCTGCCTCGCAGCGCCCAGGTCATCTATCCCAAGGACACCGGCGCGATGTTGCTGTGGGGCGATGTTTTTCCCGGCGCAACCGTGATCGAAGGAGGTACCGGCGCAGGCGCCCTGACGCTCGCCCTGTTGCGCGCGGTCGGACCCGAAGGGCGCGTCATCTCCTACGAAGTTCGCGAAGATTTTGCTGCCGCCGCCCGGCGCAACGTTGCGGCCTTCTTTGGTCCCGCGCCCAACTGGAGCTTGAAACTGAGGGACCTGTACCTCGGCTTCGAGGAAACCGGGGTTGATCGCCTATTCCTCGACCTCCCTGAACCGGGCCGGGCCCTCGACGTCGCCGCGCGAGCCCTGCGCCCGGGCGGCGTGCTGGTCTGCTATGTCCCAACCACCGTACAGCTTAAGGAAACCGCCGACGCCCTCGCGTCGGACGGACGATTCGCCGAAACCGAAATCTTCGAAACCCTCATGCGGAATTGGCAGGCCAAAGGACTCAGCGTGCGGCCGGTCCATCGGATGGTCGCCCATTCGGGTTTTATTATCGTGGCCCGCCGGCTTGCCTGAACCAACCTGGCGGGAGCAAGGAGCGCCGATGGATAGAAGGACACTCACCACAGAGGAACTGGCAGACATGCTCAAGCGCCTAAGCAACTGGGGCCGCTGGGGCGTCGACGACCAGCGAGGCGCGCTCAATTACATCACGCCGGCTGTGCGGGCCAGCGCTGCGCGCCTGGTCGAAAGCGGCGAAGCCGTCTCGCTCGCAAACCCCATTGGCTCAACTCCCGCATCCGACAACCCCAGCCCCGCCCTGCACCTGATGATTCGCTCCGGCCTTATCGGCCATCCTATGGGCTCGTCGAGTTCGACCGACTATGTCGCCGTGGCACCTCATGGCTACTACGAAACCCACCTTGACGCTCTTTGCCACTTCCAGTGGGAAAACCGGATGTACAACGGCTTCACGCTCGACCAGATTGATTTTCGCGGGGCCCATCGATGCGCCGTCGACACTCTGGCCGCCGGGATCATCGGCCGCGGGGTGCTGCTAGACATTGCGAAGACCCGAGGCGCCGACTGGCTCGAACCCGGCGAAGCGATTTACCCCCAAGACCTCGCGGCGGCAGAGCAAAACCATCGGGTGCACGTGGGTGAGGGCGATATTGTGATCGTTCGAACCGGACGAAGCCGCAGGCGCAAGGAGCGCGGCCCGTGGGATGTCGCCAAATTGGGGCTCGCGGGGCTCGACGTTGCCTGCCTGCCGTGGCTTCACGAACGGCGCGTCGCGGTGCTTGGCTGCGACGGAATAAGCGATCTGATACCCACCGCGTACGAAGCGCCGCTGCGTCTGCCCATTCATGTGGGCACATTGGTTATGATGGGCGTCCACCTTATCGACAACGCCGATCTCGACGCGCTCGCCGAGCGTTGCGACTCACTGCAACGCTACCAGTTCATGTTCGTCCTTGCCCCGCTCGTCATCCGCCACGGCACCGGTTCTCCGGCGAACCCGCTTGCGATATTCTAAGCCGCGGCTGCCGGTATCCTCCCCGGCCGGAAGGAGAGAGCATGGCGCCGCTCCGCGCTGGCACGCGTCCTATTTCTCGCAGGCGATTTTTGACCGCAACCGGCGGAGCGCTCGCGCTGTCGCGATTGCCGTTCGCATGCGCTGTGGCCCTCGGCTCCGGGGCGCGCGACCAAGATTTCGGCGGCCCTACGCCCAATGCCGATTTCTACATCACCTCCTACGCAAGTACACCCTCAGTTGACGTTAAAACCTGGCGGCTGCGGATTGGCGGCCTCGTGAAGAACCCCCTCTCGATCGCCTACGAACAGATCAAGAGCCTTCCCGCCGTACGTGAAACCCTTACTTTGGAATGCATATCCAACCCTCCCGACGGCTCGGCAATCGGCAACGCCCGATGGGTTGGTCCGGCCCTCAGACCGCTTCTGGAGCGCGCCGGCGTAAACCCCAGGGCCGTGTACGCGGCACTCCATGGGGCCGACGGATACTTCACGGGCGTTCCTGTCGATGAGATTCTGCGACACGAAAACTTTCTGCCCTACCTGATGAACGGCGTGGCACTGCCACCGGATCACGGCTTTCCGGTGCGGCTTTTTATTCCCGGCAAGTACGGGATGAAGCAGCCCAAGTGGCTAACGGAGATTGCTTTGGTTGACCACGAGTTTTTGGGCTATTGGGAGCAGCGCGGATGGAGCAACAACGCCTGGCGCAAGGTCAACTCGGGCTTCTTTTCTCCACGCTCGGACAGCCTGTTGCCCAGCCTGTTCGGAAAGGCCGCTAAAGTTAAAGCGCCACTTGATATTTATGGCTGGGCGCTGGCGGGCCCATCGGGTATTCGCCGGGTCGAGGTGTCAACCGACGCTGGGACGAGCTTCTCCGACGCTGACCTGCTGGAAAACCGCTCCCCGTACGCCTGGACAGTCTGGAAGTATCGCTTCACACCGTCCACGCCTGGCCGCTACCAGGTGCGTGTCCGCGCCACCGACGGCGACGGCGCCGCGCAGCCCGTCGAAGACTCGCAGCGCGGGAGCGGAATGAGCGGACAGCCGCGAATTACACTCGACGTCAGCGCAGTTTGACGGGCGGAAGGCGCCGCGTGCCACTCCTGGCGCCTACCTGGCCGTCCGCGCGGCTGCGCTGTTCTGCGTCCTGAGTGCAGTGCGGCTCGCGGCACACATCGTACGAGGGTAACCCACAGAATCGCCGATCTTTCTGGGTTTGGCAGCCGCAGGATTGCCGTTGTATTTTCTGGCATGGGTTTGGCGCAGCCGCTAATTTCACGTCGATTTCAATGGTCGAATCCGCGGGTGCAGCCGGCGTTGAGGGACCGACGCGCGGGCACGCACTTGCGCAAACCAGAAAGGACTTCATCGATGACCACACCCGGTTCATGCAGCAACAGCGTGTTGCATCGCGCGCGGCGGATGATGCTCGTCGCAGCCGCGCTTTTCTCTCTTGCTTTGCCATGTGCCTCGTTTGCGCAGCAGCAGACGCTTCCCAAGCCGACCGGCAAGCGTCCGCTCAGCTCGCGCATCAAAATCTTCGAAGCGTCGGATCGCAGCAAGTGGCAAAAGCCCGCCGAGGTGATCAAGGCGCTGGGCCTCAAACCGGGCATGACGGTGGCGGATATCGGCGCGGGCAGCGGCTACTTTACCCGCCGTTTTGCACGGGCGGTCGGACCCAGTGGCAAGGTCTACGCGGTCGACATCAGCAAGGACATCTTGAACTATTTAAAAAAACGGTCCGACAAGGAGGGATTGCGCGACATCGTAACCGTGCTCGGCAAGCCGGACGACCCGATGCTGCCGGCGGGAGCGCTCGACGTCGCTTTTTTTGCCGCAACCACCCATCACATTGCGCATCGCACCAGCTTTTTCGAGAAAGTTTACACCGCGCTCAAGCCCAACGGGCGGATGGCGGTCATTGACTTTCCACCCGAGGCTCATGCGAACGGATGGTGTCCGCACCAGCCCTCCGAACTGATACCGAGCTGGGAGATTATTCGCGAAGCCGAGGACGCCGGCTTTAAACTCGACCGAACCTACAATTTCATCCCGCGCCAATACTTCATCGTGCTCGACAAGGGCGAACCGACCTGGCACGAACTGGCCGGCACTGGGAAGGCGCACCACCCTGAGCGGCTGGCGCTCGGCGTCGAAATCGAAAGGCTCGCTGCCCTTCGATTTTGATTGCGGACCGACGGGGCCTTTAGCGGCGCCATCGCCGGCACGACGCGGCAACGTGGCATGGGCCCGGCGTTGCCGCGTGAATAGCGGCAATGCCGGCGGCGGAAGCTCGAAGGCGGATGCGTAGCCGATTAGACGCGAGGACCGGGCCTGTCAGTCCAACAGCGCCCGGCCCCCGATCTTTTTCCTGACTGCGGACTATCCCTCTCGGCTCGCCTCACAGCAGATTGAAGTTCCACTGGAACTGGGCGAGCACAAAGTTCTTGCCTTTAAACTGGCTCGCCGCGGCGGTATCGAAGCGATTTCCGCTCAGGATGCCGATGAACTGCAATTTCAGGAAGT
>JAKAWO010000279.1 GCA_021827255.1 Acidobacteriota bacterium
AGCCGGACAGTGTCGCCGTCCTGTTGCAGGGATAGCAGGTCGACGCGACCTGCCGTCTCGTCGGGACCGCCGTCATGCGGCGAGATGATGCCTGGGAAGGCTATTTCGCAATCGATGACCTCAGGATTGTTTACTGCGATTTCGTGGCTCCCCGTCTTCTCCGGTCCGGCGAAGAGGCCGGCAGCGGTCTTCATCTTGGCGAGCGTCGGTGGGCCTTCGTAGCGGCTGACTAACCCGCGGTCTAGAAGCCCTCCTACGTCGAACTTTCCCTCGGCTAGCGATACTTGATCCGCCAGTTTGGGGTCGACCAGAAACTTCACGTGCGTCGTGACCTTGAGCCCTGGCTTCACTCGAAACAGCGACTGCCCGCGCCAATAAACATTTAAATAATTGTGTCGTACTGCGACGAAAAGCTTGGGATCGTTGAGGGCATCGGCCCACCATGAATTTATATTCGCTTCCGCAGCTAACTGAGCTATGAACCCGGCGCTAAGCCCATGGATGAATTTTGGCATCGTTGATCCTCGGACACTCTTTGGTTCAGCTATGTCGACCCTCTCGGACCGAGCGTACATGGCTTATTGGCGGTGAGAGAGTCGTTTTCACGGTCGTGACTGTAACACCGCGAAATCCTGGTCTGTCAAGCTAAAAGTAGCGTCAAAACAAGACTATTGAAACAGATTGTTCGTCACTATTTTGCACGTCTGCGCTGCTCGCGTTGAAAACGGTAATCTTAAACGTGCCAAATCCACAAAAACCGCCAAAGGGCGCGGAAGTTGGGCTTGCTTCGGCGCCGACCGGCGCGCGAGTTGAAGTGTTGTGAGCCTGGGGGCGCTGCCCTCGTTGAACTTATGGAGGGATAAAGCCGCCGCCCCGTTGCCCAGAACAAGTTTTTTAGCATCCTGCTAAGATAGAGCGCGGATCATGCGAGACAGATCAAGCAGGCTGCGGAGGGAGGGCGCCGGCGGTGTGAGCCGAAGGGTTGTCGCCATCTATGCCATTTTGCTGGCGTTTAACCTGGGAGCGTGGGCTTGGGCGGCGGTAGTCTTTCATCCCTACCCGATTCTGTTGGGCACAGCGCTGTTGGCGTATAGCTTTGGGCTTCGCCACGCGGTGGACGCCGATCACATCGCCGCGATTGATAACGTCACCCGCAAGCTCATGCAAGAGGGCCAGCGCCCGGTGGCAGTGGGGTTCATGTTTTCGCTGGGGCACTCGACCATCGTCGTGCTGGGGGCGGCGGCCATTGCGGGAACCGCGATTGCGCTCCAACTCCACATGGGCGCGATCCGCAGCGTGGGTGGCCTCATCGGCACGCTGGTTTCCGCTCTGTTTCTGTTTGCCATCGCGGGTGTCAATCTCCTTGTTTTAAGGTCTGTTTACCGGGTGTTCTCGCGAGTCCGCCGGGGTGAGCCTTATGCGGAGGAAGATTTTGATATCCTGCTCAGCAGCCGAGGAATTCTTTCGCGGCTGTTTCGCCCCGTGTTTCGAATGATCAAGCGCAGTTGGCACATGTACCCGCTGGGCGTCTTGTTCGGCCTGGGCTTTGACACGGCGACGGAGATGGGTGTGTTGGCTCTTTCGGCGGCGGAGGCGTCCAAAGGCTTGCCGTTTTGGAAGATCCTGGTGTTTCCGGTGCTCTTTGCGGCCGGAATGTCGCTGATTGATACCACGGACAACATCCTGATGCTGGGGGCCTATGGGTGGGCGTTCATCAAGCCGGTGCGGAAACTTTACTACAACATGACGATCACCTGCGTCTCCGTGCTGGCGGCGCTGTTGGTGGGTGGCATTGAGGCGCTCGGGCTCGTCGCCGCGCAGTTCCACTTGAAGGGAGGCTTTTGGGATGCGGTGGTCAGGCTCGACAGCAATTTCAGCGCACTAGGCTATTTCATCATCGGACTATTCGCCTTGAGCTGGATTGTGTCCATCGCGGTTTACAAGTGGGGCCGCTTTGATGATCTAGAGCTCGACGCTTGAGCGCTAGCTAGCGGCGGAAGCCGCCGTGGAACCCTCCACGAAATCCGCGGCCGAAGCGTCCGTAGCCTATTCTTTCATAATCGAGGCCAATGAAAAACGGGCCGGGATAATAGCCGCCGTAATAGGGCCAGCCCCACGGGCCATAGACGGGATAACCACAAGTGTCGCAATAGGGTCCGGGCGGAACAAACTGCGAGCGCCGGCGAAGCGCGGGAGGACCCTCACGCGTGTTGTAGTCGGCCTGGGTGACGGGCCGGAAAGCGACCTGGCTTTCGCGGGTGGAAAAAGTGATGGGGGATTCCAGCTCAAAGGTCAGTTCGGTCTCCGCCGGAATCACGGTGGGACGGCCGCGGCTGAGCAGCACACCCGCCAGGCCAGCGCCGGCGCCAATCGCCGCTCCAATGCCGGCGCCCTCACCGCCGTTGGCGGCGGCGCCGATGATGGCGCCGATCCCGGTGGTGGTTCCGACGGCTTCGGCGTCGCGGCCTTTGGAAGTTCCGCCAGAAGCCCTCGTGAGCTGGGTATGAATGGGCAGCTGCTGACCATCCACCAGAATCAGCCGGCTGAGCTCGACGCTGAGGCGTGAAACGCCGCGAATACGCCCGGCCTTTTGGGCGACATCCACGCGGCCGATGATCGTCTGGCCGCGACGCGCCACCACCCAGCCGTTGACCACCAGCGGCTCAAGCAGTTCGCCGCGAAAGAGCTCCCCCGGCCGGTCGCGGTCGCTCGAAAGATAATCCGAGGTTCGCATGATGATGAGGGTCCCGGCGGGAAGTGTCAAAGTGGGCGGGACTTGGGTGTAAGACGGATCGGCGGTCTCGGACGTGGCCTGCGGAGGCGCGCTCTGCTCTGGCGCGTTCTGCCCGGCCCAGAGCGGCACGGCGACGACACCTAGCACAAGGGCCAGGAGAAGACGGCCGAACGGCGCGAGTTTATGAACCTTAAGGGTACCCATTGAATTGGCTCCTTTGCGGTGCTGACCCATCAGCGAAGTAACTCAGACTGTCGCCTCCCTGATTGAGCCTTCGGGCCAGGGCGGGCGGCGCCTTCGACCCGACGCCGACAGGAGGGTAAATGCCGCCCGCACCTGACCCCACAGCAAGGTTTGTTGCCCGGTTGACGTTCGCCTTCCCTCTGCCGAATGGAGGGCAACGCCGAACCTGCTTTCCTTCCGTGCACGTCAGGTGCCGATTGACCGCTGGGTAAGCATCTTGCTGAAAAAAGGCAGGTTATAGTGGCAACGCCGGAGTTTGCGGGCTGTACCCGTGCACTCTAGCTTGCTGAATTTCGCATAACGGTGATGCTTTTCAACCACCTGGGAAGCGTAATGGCTACGAGCCCGGGGCGGGTACGGTATTCAATGCATCTTACGCGAGGCTGCGGCGCGGATGCCCGCGAGCGAGAAATCGGCGATGTGGCAAGCGATGTTGTCAATCACCTTGGGAGTGAACTTGAGGCCGCGCGACATCCGCTCGAAGACGGAGCGTGAGGAGTAATAAAACAGACACTGAGCTTGGACGCTGACGGCGCACTGCCAAACGCGGTCATCGGGAGCGGCGAGACCAAGCAGCTTGGCAACCAGCGCGCCAAGGCGTTCCCCATTAGGGCGAATGCCCCGCTCGATGATCAGATCCAAAGCGGGCGAAGGGTCGAGCATTTCACGACCCAGAAGCCGGTCCATCCAGTCTTCGCTTCGCTCGGCCAGAAGACGGCCGAGGAAATTGCGGACGTAGGCGCGCAGTTGGTCTTCTGGGGTCAGGGCCCCGTCGTGTGGAATGAGGTCGCCTTTGGCCGTCTCCATATTCTCGGCGAGCCCGCGGATGATTGTTTTGTACAGGCCGAGCTTGCTGCCAAAATGATAATTGACCGCGGCCAGGTTGACGCAGGCGGCGCGCGAGATCTCGCGGACGGTCAAGTCCTTGAAACCGCGCTCGGCAAACAAGCGGGCGGCATTTTTCAGAATCCGCTCGCGAGTGGCGTGGTCGCTAGCTCCAGACCGTGACGAGAGGCGTGAATCGCCGGCCTGCCGACGGCGTCTCGGCCGGCTTTGGGGCGCAGGGTTGGGCTTAACCCGGT
>JAKAWO010000280.1 GCA_021827255.1 Acidobacteriota bacterium
GCTGGGCTGCCACAGGAATCTCAAAGCACCCCGGCACGGCGACCTGGTCAATGTTGGCCACCGGAATTCCGGCCCGAACCAGCGTCTCGACGCACTTTTTGCGCAACCGCTCGGTCATTTCTCGATGATACTCCGACCGGATGACGCCGATTCGCGCTCGCCGGGCCAACTTGACAGGCAGGCGCCGTGGCGTTCGGCTCGGGTCAGGGATGGGAGGTCTCATTTCACCGCTTCGCCAGCTTTTCGACATATTTAGCCAAAATATCCGTTTCGATATTGACGCGGTCGCCCGTCCGCCTTCGTCCCAGGGTGGTTCGGGCGAGCGTGTATTCTAGCAGCGACACAGTGAACCGCCCGTCCCGTGAATCCACCACGGTCAAGCTGATGCCGTCCACGGCCACGGAACCCTTGGAAACAATATAGCGACTGAAGCGAGGCGCAATCTGAAACTCATAAATCTTTGCCGTGCCATCATCGCGAATGCCGGTGAGGCGCGCGGTGGTGTCCACATGACCCATGACCACGTGGCCCCCCAACAAGCTCTGCAGGGTCAGACTCCGCTCGAGGTTGACGTGATTTCCGGGACCCAATTCGCCAAGCGTGGTTTTCCGAAGTGTCTCCGGCATATAGACCAATTGAAACGAACGGCGGCCCGACTGCTGAATGGTCGAACAGACGCCAGAAACGGAGACGCTTTCGCCTTCTTGAAGCCGCCAATCTTGCGGCGTGGAAACTACGTACACATGCCGACCTGCTGATTCGCGCACTCGCAGAAGGGGGCTTGTAGTCTCGACGATACCCGTAAACATGGTGACCTTTATGCACCGCCAGCCGAAGCCTGGCCGCTTGGACTTTGGCACGCGGCCCTTGTGGGCGAAAGCCAAGCCGAAGCAGCGAGGCTCCTCGCTAGAATGCGGCGGCCAGTCGTCCGGCGCTGGTTGGGCCCTTTCGTTTTTACTGGAAGGGCGCCCCTTCAAGGGCAGGCAGGCATGAGCGGAGGACACGACATCAACGCATTGCCAGCGTTGCAATTCCGTGGAAGTCCATCGTGACCCGGGTTCAACCCTGGCCTTCTTTCGTCCGGACTATACCGTCGGCTCCAGAATTTCACTGGATCATGAGGTTCTGAGGAAGACGCCTAGCGTTGCGCCTTCATGCTGGTTTTAAGCGGATTCCTCAGACCCCTCGCGGGCTCTACCGCCGATCGGGAATTGGGAGGAAGCATCCCTCCCGCACCCTGCCCTGAAGGCACTTCAAGCTGTCATTCGCTAGTATAGCGCGCCGGGCCGCCGACCCACAAGCCCACTACCAGCCGCTGCTGACCGCCGTAGGCCCGATCCAAGTCTCCCGTCTCTACTATGCTTGCCCGGACTGTCACCGCGGCCACTGCCCCGCCGACCGGGAGCTGGAGATTGAGAACATGGAATATTCTGCCGAGGGACGGCTAGAGACGGGCGCTGCGGGACGAGTTTCGTCCCGGTCAGGCCTTGGGGTGGGTTTTGTCGTACACGTCAATCAAGTGCTGGACTGAAACCTGCGTATATCTCTGCGTTGTAGCAAGGCTTTTATGTCCGAGCATTTCCTGGATGGCGCGTAAGTCGGCGCCCTCAGCGAGCAGGTGCGAGGCGAAGGCGTGGCGCAAAGAGTGCGGGCTGACACGGATGTTCGGACCGTACCGCTTGACGTAGCCTTTGAGCAGCCGGTCCACGGAACGCGTGGTTAGGCGGTTTCCCCGCGCGTTTAGGAAGAGTGCCGGGGTGCCCGTCCGGGCTTGGATTAAAATGCGCTCACGTACCGGTAGATAGGCTTCGAGCGCTGCCCTGGCCTTGGAACCGAAGGGGACGATGCGCTCGCGGTCGCCCTTGCCGCGAACCAGCACAAAGCTTTCGCCCAGATTGACGCCGCGCAAGTCCAGTCCCGCCAATTCGCTGACCCGCAAACCGGAGGCGTAAAGCAACTCGAGAATGGCCCGGTCGCGCAGCATTTTCCAGTCTCCGGCTTCAGCCGCGGCGCCCACGCGGTTGAGGAAATCGTTCATCTCTTCTTCGGTCATGATCCGCGGCAGGGTCTTGACCAGTTTGGGAGTTGAAACCAGCGCTGAGGGATCCTGGTGGAGCAGTTTCTCGCGGCTCAGAAATTTGAAGAACGCCCGAAGAGCGGCCAGCTTGCGGGCAATCGAGGTTTTCTTCCTTTCCTTCTCGAAAAGAAAGGCCAGAAAGGCGCGGATCTTGAGCGGGGTAACCGAGCGGACCGCTATCTTCCTTTCGGCGTCGTGTTGAACCAGAAAATCCCGGAACTGGGTCAGGTCGCTGCGATAATTGCGAATAGTGTGCGGGGAGGCGTTTTTTTCGACGCGAAGGTAATTCACGTAGCGTTCGATCAGCTTGTCCATGCGAAGATCAGTTCTCGTCAATCAGTGATCGGTCGCTAGTTGCCGGCTATCGGTTTCTGTTTGCCTCCGGCAACTGAGAGCTGACCCCTTGGTAGCCAGCCTCAATTCGCCAACGGCGGGGACTGTGGTGAGCCATCCCGTCAGGCCCTCAAGCGCGCGCCGACATTGCGCCTCCCGGCGCGCGCGCCGGTCGCGGGTCCAAGGGCTGGCGGCAGGCGTAATCGGCGGCAACAGATCAAACGCCATATTGGCCGGCTGATAATGGGCAGGGTCAGCGTGAGTGACGTAGTGCGCGAGAGAGCCGAGCGCCGTCGTCCGCGGCGGGGGAAGAAAGCTTTCGCCCCGCGCCTGCGCGGCCAGCGCCAAGCCCGCCAGCCAGCCTGTGGCAATGCACTCAACGTAGCCCTCCACGCCAGAAAGCTGGCCGGCAATGTGAATTCCCGGAGCCGTCCGCAAACTCAAATCCGCCGCCAGCAGCCGCGGGGCGTTGATGTACGTGTTGCGATGAATCTGGCCAAAGCGCAGGAACTCCGCTTCTTCAAGCCCTGGAATCATGCGTAAAATTTGCTTCTGCTCGGCAAATTTCAAATGGTTTTGGAAACCGACCAAGTTGTAACTGGAAGATCGAAGGTCTTCAGCCCGGAGCTGAACGACGGCGTAGGGCCGCCGCCCGCTATGAGGATCCACGAGCCCTACGGGCTTCATCGGGCCAAAGCGCAGCGTGTCGAAGCCTCGGCGGGCGAGTTCCTCGACGGGCAGGCAGGCTTCAAAAAACTGAGCTTGTTCGAACTCGTGCGGCTCGACGGCCTGGGCATTGAGCAGAGCTTGGTAAAAGGCTCGGTACTCTTCCTCGCTCATGGGGCAATTCAGGTAGTCGTTCCCGCCCTTGCCATAGCGCGAAGCCGGGAACATCCTCTCTAACCTCAGTGTTTCGGCGTCCACAATGGGGCTGATGGCGTCATAGAAGGCAAGATGATCCGCGCCCGTCAGTCTTTGCAGGCTGGCAGCAAGTGAATCTGAGGTCAGCGGGCCGGTGGCGATGAGCGCCAGCGAGCCTAGGGGAACTTCGTTCAGCTCTTCGCGGCGCAGTTCGATCATCGAGTGTCCGGCGATGGCCTCGGTCACGCCTTGCGCGAATCGCTCGCGATCTACGGTTAACGCGGCCCCGCCGGGAACGGCGCATTGATCCGCCACGCGCAAGACAAGCGAGCGGGCGCGACGCAGCTCTTCCTTGAGCAGCCCCGAGGCTGAGCCGGGATCGTTGGATTTGAGGGAGTTTGAACAGACAAGTTCGGCCAGCCAGCCGGTTTTGTGCGCTGGGGTCGGACGGGCCGGCCGCATTTCCAGGAGCGTGACCGCAACCCCACGTTCGGCGAGCTGCCATGCGGCCTCGCAACCCGCCAGTCCCCCGCCAGCTACGATGACCCCCTGCCTCATGTCGCGCTCCGTAGCGATTATAGCAGGCCGGCTGAGCACGCATCGTGACCGCGCGCCTGATCCTGGGAACTCGCAGCAAAGTCACGGGCCAAGAAATTGCGCCACCGCGCGGTCCAGCGTTCCGGCTTCACACCCTGGGCTCAAGTGCCCGCAATCCGAGGTGAGAAGTAGGATCTTGGCGTGGATGAG
>JAKAWO010000281.1 GCA_021827255.1 Acidobacteriota bacterium
AGATCGTCGCTATTGTAAATCTCATCGAAGTGGATTTCCTTCGCCGTCAGGTCCACCCGCGGGTTGAGGACACGAGCGACCAGCTTTCCCTTTTGGTAGATAGCATCCTGCTCGCGGCTCACCGGGCTTGCTGACTCCATCGCTCTCGCAACCGGCAATTCGAGGGATGAGCTCTTCCTTCTGAATGTCAAGGCGCGGATCAACGCCATGCCACGCCCTCCGCGCAACAAATTTGAGGGCCATCTCGCGGACGGCCAGCCGGGATAAACCTGAGTGGACTCCCGCCCACTGAAAGGCCGGCAAGACTCGGTTGCCGCGCAAGGCGCCTCCTTATTTTTTTAATCAAAGACCCCCAGATCAGTCAAGAGATGCGGCAGATCGGGCCGCCCCCGCGATCCCACCAGTCGCTCGGGGCAGGGAAACTCCCGCGATGCGCCCAGTGGTGGGAGGGTTGGCGGACGTCAAGGGAAGCTCAGCGTCCAAAGCGCCCCATAAGCTCGGCCTGGGCGAGGATATGCCCGCGGACAGCTTGTTCTACCTGGCGGCGTGTGGCTCCAGGTTTGAGGCCCAGGCGCATGTTCACGGCCAGGAGTCTGAAGAAATAGTGGTGGGGCTTTCCGGGCGGCGGACAAGGACCTCCAAAACCGAGATGCCCGAAGTCGTTTCGGCCTTGCCTGCCGCCGCTCGCGAGCGTCGCTTGGGCGGGCGTGTTCTCAGGGAGCTCGCCGGCGGTCGCCGGAAGATCATAGATAAGCCAGTGGGTCCAGGTGCCAGACGGCGCGTCGGGATCAACGACCATTAGAATCAGGCTAAGCGTTCCAGAGGGCGGCGCGGTCCAGGCGAGCGGAGGAGAGATATCCCGTCCTTCGCAAGTGAACTGTTTTGGGATGCTGCCTCCAGGTTGGAAAGCGGGAGTCGAGATGCTGAACGGTGCCTTCGTCTGCGCCTGCATCGAAACGTTTGTCGCTCCATGGAAGGCTAGGAGGAAAACCACGCCGAGCAAGCACCGAGCGATCCCACTCAACCTTCGGTTAAGCCGGTCTCGCGCCGGTGGCCCCGCCCTACGGCTGCGAGATGAACTCACTTGTGCTAGAGCTCCTGAAGTCATTCCTGCACTCGGCGCGGGTTACACTTGACTGGGTGAACCCAGCTCACACAACCAGTTCGGGAACTTCCAATTCGCCGCGCTTGAAGGCAACGGCAAAGGCGTCCACCACTTTGGGGTCGAAATCGGTCCCCGCTCCCTTCAGAATGATGTCCTTGGCCTCGAAGGGCGACATAGCTTTGCGATAGGGCCGATCGCTGGTCAGCGAATCGTAAACATCGGCCACACTGATGATCCTGGCCTCAAGCGGAATTTCCTCGCCTCGCGCGGGATGGTAGCCTGTCCCGTCAAATTTGTCGTGGTGAGCCAGGATGATGGGGAGCACGCGCCTCAGCGAACCGCCCACAGGCTCCAAGGCCTTGACCCCCAGGTCCACGTGGGTCCGCATGTAATCGTATTCCTCGGGAGTCAGGCGCGCCGCCTTGTAGAGGATCTGGCGGCTGATATCCAGCTTGCCGATGTCGTGGAGCATTGAAGCGGCTCGGATGTCCTCGATCCGCTCGGCGTCCAGGCCCAGGGCGTCACCGATTTTTGCCGCGTAAATTGAAACTCGATAGGAATGGTTCTGTGTGTATTTGTCGTTGGAAATGAACTGCCGGAGGATGAGCAGGATCCCATAATAACTCTCCCGCAACTCGCGCAGATGGGCCTCTTTTCGCTCGTAGAGGGTTCCCATCAAGTAGCCGGTCACCATCAAGATGCCTCCCCACGCCGCCACGCCATACCATCGCTCGCCCGCCACAGGAATCGCCCTGTGCGCGGCGAACATAACCGGATTGAAATGAGTGAGGAGGATGACGATCAGCACGCTGGCGACAGCGGTCAACGTAGCGTGCCGCCGGCCGTAAAAATACGCTGAAATGACGGTAGGGATGATGTACAAGCTCAGGATCACGTGATCTGAGGTGATGACAAAATTCAGAAGGGCGGCAATGGCAAAAATGGACAGCAATAGCCAAAGCTCTTTGTTGACTTGCTCGAGGCGTCGAAGAGCCTGGGTTTCCATTCTACCCCGCCGCACGAAGCCTTCCTTGGCAGCACTTGAGCCCTGGCGGCTCCATCCAGGGTCTCGCACGATGAGAGGACTGGGCTGAACCCGGCGGCCCTCTCAGTTTGCAACTAGTCAAGCATCATAATCAGAAGCAGGCCAGCTTGCAACGTTTGCCAGCGTCGCCGGGGAGGGAAGATGGTGCGGCGTTCGTCCGCCGTGCTCGCAAAGGAACAGAGGCAGGACGGAGGGCAGGAGGCGCGGCTGCCGAACGCAGCCTTGGATGAAAATCAAACTCCGGGGAGGAAGCAGGTGGCGCAGGACGCATTCAACCGCCTCGGCGCCTCCGGCCAGGAAGGGAGCGCATTTTCACAAGGCCGCTCGGACGGCAGTTAGACGATATCTTCCAGCTCTTCGCTCCAATGCACTGTCCTTCCCCGACGCAATGCGGCGACGGCCATCTGGCAGGCAATCGCCGAGCGATAGCCGATTTCGAACGGGCAATTCGGAGTCTTGCGGCTGCGGACGCAATCGAAAAAGTTTCGCATGTGAGCGTCGGTTTCCTGGGAGCCGCCGACGATGTCCGGTCCCCCGGCGGACGGCGCCGGCGTTTCCATCGGAGCCGCCCGCTCGTGATGACGAGTTTGTGGAACATAACTGACTCGATCTCCGATGCGCACGATCGTCCCCTGGTTTCCCAACAGCAGATCGTTTCCGGACTCGCCGTAATAATTGTTTCCAAAACCGGCGTTCCAACTGAACAAAATCTTCTCGGGCAGCGCCAAGGTGACGTCCATCGTGTCCGGCACTTCCATGCCCGGGGACAGATAGTTTGCCCCGCTCATGGTGCCGCTCAAGGGAATGCTCAGATTCAGCGCCTTGAACCAGAATCCGACCTGGTGGACCATGTTTTCAAATACATCTCCGCCGGAATAGTCCCAGAAAAATCGCCAATTGATGTAACGGTTGGGGTCGAAAGCGTGCGGCGGGGCATCGCCTTCAAAAGCCTTCCAGTTGAGATGTTGCAGATCGCAATCGGGCGGTACGGGTCTCTTCCAGCCGCCGTAAGGGGCATTGCGATAGTGATGAGTGTGCAGAGCGGTGACCACGCCCATGCGCTCGGGCGTCGCCAGCGATTCGGCCTGCTGGAAAGCCGGGCCGCTGGTGGATTGAATGCCGACCTGCACGACACGCCCTGAACCCTCAAACGCCCGCTTCATTTGCCGGGCAAAATGGGGATTAAAAGCCATGGTCTTCTCCTGATAAACGTCTTTGCCCGCCTGGAGGGAGGGGACAAAGTTCAAGGCGTGCTGGTGCTGCGGTGTGGCGATCAGCACCGCGTCAATGGTTTTGTCGTCCAGCAGCCGGCGAAAATCGCTGTAGATTTTGACCGCCGGCGCGATCCGCCGCGCCTGTTCAAGGCGCAGCGTGAAGACGTCGGCGACCGCCACAGCTTCGGTGTTGGGCGC
Source organism: Acidobacteriota bacterium (assembly GCA_021827255.1). Classification (GTDB taxonomy): domain Bacteria; phylum Acidobacteriota; class Terriglobia; order UBA7540; family UBA7540; genus JAKCCV01. The sequence continues at coordinate 3,563 of JAKAWO010000281.1, forward strand.
CCGCAAGGCGGCGTGAAAGATGGCTTTGCCGCGCCCGCCGGCGCCTATCAGGCCAAAGCGAACTCGATCGTTCGCCCCCAAGACTCGGCTGGAAGGCATCAGTCCGGTGACGGCTGCTGCGGCGGCGCCGCCCACAATCTGTTCGACGAACTTTCTTCGAGAAGGCATTCTTCACCCCCATAATTTTACGGATTTAAGAAAACCCTGCGCTCCCCGCTTCACCGGGGACGGAAGAGGCGCGCATGGCCGATTCTCCCCAACCCGATCACAAGTTCCCTTCACGGTGAACCTGCGCTCACGGCCAGCGCCCGCCCCTCACGCTGTCGAGTACTTCCGGCAAAGCGCTTTGACCTTATCCAGCAACGCTGGAACGCCGGTCATTGGATCTTCTTTGCCCTCGTATTCGACCGACATAAATCCGCGGTAGCCGCCTTCGGCGAACATTCGC
>JAKAWO010000009.1 GCA_021827255.1 Acidobacteriota bacterium
GTGCGGGTTGCGCCCTCAGCGCTTCCCTCCGTGCTAAACCCATCGCCACGGCCAGCACCGCCAGAATACCCGCCATACGCATCGCAACCCTTCGGTCGCTTGATCTCATAAGTTCCTCCGCGCGAGGCATTCTGGTCCCCTTAAGCCGAGGAGAATACAACCGATTGCCGGGTATTCGCAAGGCCACCCTGACACCGGACAAAGAATCCCCTGTGGCATACTGCCCGGACTACGCGCCGAGAGGAGCGGAGGCACGCGCGGTGAGCTCCGGCCCGGCCCGCTCGCCCGCTAGCAAATGGGAATAAGCCGCGGCGGCAATCATGGCGGCATTGTCGGTCGAGAGCCGAGGCGAGGGAAAGAAGACCTGAACGTTGTTGGCTTGAGCTGCTTGGCTAAACCGCTCCCGGAGGGCGGAATTGCAGGCTACGCCGCCCGCAACGAAAATCGAGCTGACATGCCCGCCACGAGCGGCCGCAAGAGTTCGCTCCACCAAATCGGTTACCACAGCCGCCTGAAATCCGGCCAAAAGATCGAGCGCTCCTTGCGAGCAACGGGCGCGCAAGCCGTCCAGGTTCGCGTTGCCATCCGGGCCGTCGCGCCAGGTTCGCCGGTCTTCAGCTTCGGCTTGGAGCGCCGTGCCGCGCACGCGATAAAGGACCGCTGTCTTGAGTCCGGAGAAGCTGAAGTCGAGCGGATTTCCCCTCATTCGGATGCGGCCTAGCTCGGCGCGCTGGGCGACACCGTAGCGCGCCAGACGGTCAATCACGGGCCCGCCGGGGTAGCCAAGCGCCAGGAGCTTTCCGACCTTATCGAACGCCTCGCCCGCCGCATCGTCGCGCGTCTGGCCGAGCAACTTGTAAGAGAATCGCGGCGGCGCGCTTGGATCCTCGGCGCACTCCACGCGATAGAGGCAAGTGTGGCCGCCCGAAACGACCAAAGTTACGTTGGGAAAGCCAGCCACGGGAACATTGCCATCTGACTGGCGATCGTTTTTGTTTTGCAGCAGGACGGAATGAATGTGGCCTTCAAGATGGTTGATTCCGACCAGCGGCTTCCCCAGCGAGAGGGCCAGCGCCTTGCCGTAAACCAAACCCACCAGGAGCGAGCCGATCAGGCCCGGTCCCGCGGTGACGGCGATGGCCTCTACTTTCTCGAGCCGGACTTTCGCTTGCCTCAACGCCTCCTCCACCACGGGCGCGATCTTCTTGAGATGTTCGCGGGACGCGAGCTCCGGCACGACGCCGCCGAATTTCTGATGGACAGGAATCTGTGAAGCGACGATGCTCGAAAGAATTCGCCAGCCGTCTTCGACCACGGCGGCGGCCGTCTCATCGCAACTTGACTCAATCCCTAGCACCCGCATTGAATGCCCGCCGGGAACCTATGTTAGCATAACGCTCGGACGATCCCGCGAGGGCTGGAGGTCGAAGTTGATGGATGATGTGAAAGGGATGCAGATTCGCACTGCCGTTCTGCCGGTCGCCGGTCTGGGCACTCGCTTCTTGCCGGCCACCAAAGCTCAGCCGAAGGAGATGCTGCCCATCGTGGACAAGCCGCTGGTCCAATATGCTGTTGAGGAGGTGGCCGCTTCCGGCATTCCCATGGTCATCTTCGTCACGGGCCGCGGGAAAGAGGCCATCGAGAACCACTTCGACGTTTCCTTTGAGCTCGAGCACCAGTTGGCCGGGCGTGGCAAGGAAGATTTAAGAAGTCTGGTGCGTTCGATTGCAGGGTTGCTGAAGGTCAGCTACGTCCGCCAGCAGCAGGCGCGGGGCCTGGGCGACGCGATTCTAACGGCGCAGGGATTGGTCGGCAACGAGCCTTTCGCCGTCGTGCTGTCCGATGATGTCGTGGACGCGTCAACCCCCTGCCTGCGTCAGATGATGGAAGTGTACGCTCGGTACGGCCGCAGCGTCGTCGCCATCCAGCGGGTGGACCGTCGGAGGGCTTCAAATTACGGGATCATCCGAGGCATTTTAGAACCTGATCGCCATGGGGACGGCCGGGTCTTCCGCATCCAGGACATGGTCGAAAAACCGAGTCCCGCCAAAGCCCCTTCCAACCTGGCGATTATTGGCCGGTACATTCTGACGCCTGGGATCTTTCATGAGCTTGCCGCCACACGCCCTGGCGCGGGAGGCGAAGTCCAATTGACGGACGCCATGCGGCGGCTGCTCAAGCGCGAGCCGATTTATGGATATGAGTTCGAGGGACGGCGCTTTGATGCTGGAGACAAGCTCGGATTCCTCAAGGCGACGGTGGAGCTCGCTCTGAAGCGCCCTGATCTCGGGTCTGAGTTTCGGAAATACCTCAAGTCGCTGGATCTCTCGTGAGCAGACCAGTGGGATTCAGGAAGGAGTCAGCCATGGCCGATGAGCAGGCAAGTTTGCGAAAGCATCTCCTCGAGTTGTTGAGCGGCGCGAGCGCCCACCTAACCTTCGACCGGGCGATCCGCGGCCTGCCTCGGAACCTCCGCGGCCGCCAGTCTGAAGGCGTGCCGTTCACGGCCTGGCGCTTGCTCGAGCACCTGCGCATCGCGCAATGGGATATCCTCGAATTCTGCCGCAACCCCCGCCACGTCTCGCCAGAATTTCCGTCGGGTCTCTGGCCGCCGAGTCCGGCTCCGCCCAATCCCGCCGCGTGGGATCGCAGCGTGAAAGCCTTCCGGCGTGATTTGAAGCAGATGGAAAAGCTCGTTGCGAATCCGAAGGCGGATCTTTTCCGTCCCATTCCTCACGGCCAAGGCCAAACGCTGTTGCGAGAGGCGCTGCTCGTGGCGGACCACAACGCTTATCACCTCGGACAACTCATAATGCTTCGGCGGCTGCTCGGCGCGTGGAGGGAAGCGCCGGCCTAAAGACTTTCTGGGGTCGGATTGCGACTCGACCGGGCGGCTACTTGTCGGAGGAGGGTTTCGTATCGGTTGACTTGATAGTGGTTTCAGCCGGTGCGGGGGTTTTGGCTTCACCCTTGGAAGCGCCGTCTTTCTTGTCGGCGCCGGAGTCTTGCGTCGCCGGGCCCTTGCGGGCGTAATCGGTGACGTACCATCCCGATCCCTTAAATTGGATGGCCGGGGGAGAAATCAACCGCTCAAGCCTCCCGCCGCATTTTTCGCATTTCCCGAGCGGTGCGTCGCTGAATTTCTGAATTTTCTCGAATTGCTCCCCGCACTTGAGACAGCGGTATTCGTAAATCGGCAAAACGGCCCTCCCGCACTGCCACCTGTGGTTATTATAGCAGTGCCATCGCAATCCGGTCAAAGCTCGCCGCCTTGGGCCGCACCGCGCCGCCCAAGTTGTCCGCGCAAGCAGCTCCTGTTAGACTGAATGCTAGGCGTTCTTAGAAGTCAGCCTAGGGAAAGGAGATGTCCGCAGATGGCGGTGACGTTAGCTTCGAATGCGCCGGTGGGGAAGCTTTTTCTGGTCGGAACGCCTATCGGCAATCTTGAGGACATCACCTTTCGAGCCTTGCAGACCCTCAAGAGTGTGGACCTGATTGCCTGCGAGGACACGCGGCGCACTCAAAAACTGCTGAATCATTACCAGATCCAAACGCCGACCGTCAGTTACCACGAGCACAACGAAGTCACGCGGGCCCCGGAGCTGATCCTCGAGATGGAGGATGGCAGCGCAGTGGCGCTCGTTTCGGACGCCGGCATGCCCGGTCTCTCGGATCCTGGCTACCGGCTGGCTCACTTGGCGATTCGCCACAAGATTCCGGTCATTCCGATTCCGGGCGTGTCGGCGCTCGTTACGGCGCTCGCAGCCGCGGGACTGCCGATCGAGCGGTTTATTTTTGCCGGATTTCTGCCCAGCAAGAAAGGCGCACGCCTCAAGACGCTGAAAGGGCTGAGCGTTTTTGACCGGACTCTGGTTTTCTACGAGGCGCCGCATCGCGTGGTGGAAATGCTGGCCGACACGCTCGAAGTTCTAGGCGACCGGCAAATGACTCTGGCCCGCGAGCTGACCAAGGCGCACGAGGAGTTCCTGCGAGGAACGGTTTCAGAGGTTCTCGCCGAGCTTCGGAAGCGCAGCGTGAAGGGCGAAATCACCCTGGTGATCGGCCCACCCGAGGCGGTCACGGCAAAGCCGGCTCGCGCCCGGCGATCCTTGCGAAAGGAAATCGAGCAGGTTATCAAAGAGCAAGGGCTCGATGAGCGGGCGGCGCTCAAGGCCGTGGCGCGCTCCTGGGGCGTTCCGCGCAGCGAGCTTTACCGACGGTGGGTCAGAGAAAAAGCGACCAACCCCTGAACCGCAACCCTCATTCCCAATTCTTTGGCCGAGCCACCCGGCGCGGGCTCAGGCGCTTTCAGATGTATAGACCGCGAGCGTCGCGCCCATAAAACGCAACGCCACACGGAATGTGTCGCCTTCCGGGGTGATGCGGATTACCGTCGCCTCAGAGTAAAAATCGGAAGGCCCTTCACCCGGCCGCGACGGCCCGCGGCCCGGCAGGATGACGTTGACCTTGTCCAGCACGCCCAGCTCCCGGCGGGTGAGGAAGGAAAGCCCGCGCCGGCTCACGTCCAGGGCTTCCGTGGAATCGTCGAACTCCATGCCCAATTTATCCCTGCCGCTCACGCGGACGGGAAGCGCGACCGGAACTCTTCTCTGCATTCGCTGGTTCACCGGTTAGCCTTCCTTTCTGGGCCCCCGGGCGCGGCTCATGGAGCCTCGGGGGCGTAGAGCGCCGCCGCCGCGGTGGTCAACGCGGAGGTAGTTGGCGCCGAAAGGGGCGGCGCGGATTCGCCGGCCGCCGAGGCGAAAAAGGCGTCCACGCGGGCACGGGCCTCCTGCGGAGTTGAGGCGCTCTGCACGCTGCGCCGCAGTTCCGCGCCATTGCGGACGCTGCGCGTAAACCAACTGGCAAATTGCTTCATCTTTCCCAATCCGCCCGGCGTATCCACCTCGGACAGCATCGCGTAATACTCGCGGATTAGCCCATAGCGATCAAGCTCAGACGGTATGCGGGACGACCCTGTCTGGAAGTAATCCTCCATCTGCTGGAAGATCCAGGGATTCGACGGCGCGGCGCGGCCGATCATTACGCCGTCGCAGTGAGTCTGACGGTAAAGCTCTGCCGCGTCTTCGGGCTTCATCACGTCGCCATTGCCAATGACAGGGATGCGCACGCTCGATTTGACTTCGGCGATCACATCCCAGCGAGCCCGGCCACTGTAACCTTGGGCGCGGGTGCGGCCATGCACCGCAATGGCCTCGACGCCGCATTCCTCCGCCATCTTTGCCACGGGCGCGGCGACGATCTGATTCTCATCCCAGCCGATGCGAATCTTCATGGTGAAGGGAATGGAGACGGCAGCGCGAATTTTGACCAGGATTTTCTCGAGCAGCGGCAGGTCGCGCAGCAGGCCGGAGCCGCCGCACTTGATGACCTTCTTGGCTGGGCAGCCCAAGTTCAGGTCCACCAGATCGAAGCCTAAATCTTGCACGGCGCGCGCCGCTTCAGCCAGATGATCCGGGTCTGCGCCGAAAAGCTGGGCGCTGATGGGCCGCTCCTCCTCCGTGTAATAGAGATAGCGGCGCGACCGGGCGCCGCCGCGAACAATGCCTTCGCTTGAAACGAATTCGGTCATGATCAGGCCACAGCCGCCCAGGCGCCGGATGACGCGGCGAAAAACCGTGTCCGTAATGCCCGCCATGGGCGCGAGCAGCCGCGCCGGGCGAATTAACACGTTTCCGATGCTCAGTTGCTCGAAGGGCATCGGACTATTGTCTCAGGAATCGCTGGGGGTTCGCAATCGGTCCTCGACGGCGGGCTCAGGCGGGGGGCAGGGGTCGGTTTTCGGGCGCCGCCAGCACTTTCCTCAGCAACGCCGGATAACGAGTCACCGCGGCGTCCGCGCCATCGGCGATTTTACGGCGCATGGAGCGCGGACGATCCAGATTCCAAACCGCGACCTGAATCCCAGCTCGATGGGCGCGCCGAATGAAGCGACGGGAGGCGAAGGCCCAGTAGGGCAACACGACGACCGCGCCAATCGCCCGAGCCCGCCGGAGCGCCAAGAGCGGCCGGGTACAATCAAGACCGAGCGCGATGCGAGGATCAAGCCGGCGCAGACGAACCAGAGTGGGGAAATCGAAGGAGATGACGGTGGTTTGATCCCGCATCCCAGCGCGAGAGATTTCTTCGAGCACGCGGGCCTCGATCCCCGGATAAACGTCCCCGCCCAGCTTGATTTCGACAAAAGCCTGGAGGTGGCGCCGGCGCGCCCAGGGCAAAACCTGCGAGAGCCAAGGAATTTTCTGGCCAACATAGTGGCTACGAGCGCGGGCCGGATGGCGCAGGTTGAACCAAGAACCTGCGTCAAGCCGCTTGAGCATGGAGGCGGAATATTCGCTGACCAAGCCGCTCCCGGAAGTCGTCCGGTCAAGCCGGCGGTCATGAATGACGACGGGAACGCCATCGGCAGCCAGATGAACGTCGAATTCGATGGCTTGGGCGCCCTGGCGGGCGGCCAAGTCAAAGGCGGCCATCGTATTTTCCGGCGCCTCGCCGGAAGCGCCGCGGTGGGCGATGGCGAGCGGAGGTGAAGTCGAGGGCGCCCTGCTGAAGGCCCTCCGACGTTCCTTCCAGATGGGTGCGAGGACCATTACGAGAAAAGGCCGCGCGATGAAGCGGCGAAGGATTGCACGGCCGCATCTCGCTCGGCGGCGCTCCACTTCAGGCGCTGCGCGAAGATGTCGGCCACGGCCGGCACCGCTTCACGCAGGGCGCGAGCTCCTAACCAATTTAAGCCCGAACGGCGCAGGAGGAAATCCTCCAGCGTGACGGCCATCTCTTCTTCAATAGCAAACGCCACCTCCGCCGCCAGCAGGGGCGGACCGCCGGGCAGGGGTTCAGCTAGGCCAGGATTCTCCAGAATTGGCTCCAGGACATTGCGCCAGCGTTTGCCGAAGGTCCGCGCAATCCTCTCGGCCGTCGCCGCGGGTATCTTAAACGTTTGCGCCGCTTCCTCGGTGGCCTGCCCGACGAACAACTCAAGGGCTTCGTCGGGCGCGCCGGGAAACGGCGTCGTGCGACACCGTCGAAGCGAAACGGCTGAACGCATCCGGAGCCTCGCGGCGAGGCGGCTCACCAACGTTTCACCGAGCGAGCGCGCCGTGGTCAGCTTGCCGCCGCAGATCGTGATCATGTTTCCGACCCAAGGGTCTTCGTGAAAACGGTACTCGCGGGTGTTTTGAGAAGGGCTGGCGCCCGGCTGGATCACCAGCGGCCGCAAGCCGGCAAAACTTCCTCGGACGTCCGCCAAGGTGAGCGGCTGGCGAAGGACGCGGTTCACCGCGCGAAGGAGATATTCCGCGTCCTCACGCTCCGGGCGAACGGTCTCCGGGTCGCCATCGAAGTCCGTGTCCGTGGTGCCGAGCAGGGCGTGCCCATGCCAAGGCGCTAGAACGAAAATGCGCTCGCTGGGCGGGATAGCTGCAAACAAGGCGTAGCGGCCGGAAACCGGCGGAATAATGATGTGCGTGCCTTTGGTCAAACGCACCGTCTTCAAGCCGTCATATCGTGGCAAAAGCGACCGCAGGCGATCGACCCAGGGGCCCGTGGCATTGACCCAAAAGCGGGCGGAGAGCCGGCTACGGCGTCCGGTCAGCTTGTCTTCGACTTCCGCTGCGGTCAGGTAAAGCGGTGGGCCGTTGTTGGCCGGGGCGGTTTCGAAGGCGCAAACTTCGGCGTAGTTGGCCACAATCGCGCCGTGCTCGGCGGCGTCAAGGACGTATTCGAGGGTCAGGCGCGCGTCGTCGGTCTCAGAGTCATGATAGACGGCCGCGGCTTGGAGCCCTTCCGGCCGGAGCGCGGGAACCTCATGAAGAGCTCGCTCCGCAGACATCATGTAGTGATGATCGTCGCGGCCCAGATTGCCCAACAGGTCGTAAATCGAGAGGCCCAGTCGGATTTTCAGAACCGAGTAAGGGTCGCCACAGAAAATCGGCAGCAGGAAAGGTACAGGCCGCGCCAGGTGCGGGGCGAGGTTCAGCAGCAGGCGCCGTTCACGGCGAGCCTCATGGACCAGTCTGAACTCAAATTGCTTGAGGTAGCGCAGGCCGCCGTGAATGAGCTTGGAGGAACGGCTGGAAGTGCCGCTCGAAAAGTCACGAGCCTCGACCAGCGCCACTTTCATGCCACGCAAGGCAGCGTCGCGCGCCGTGGCCGCGCCGTTGACGCCTCCGCCGATGACGGCTAAATCGAAACTCTGGCTGAAGAGTGCGGGAAGGTTGCGCTTCATCCGATTTTCGGCACGATACTTGAGGTTAGCACAGTTCAGGGTGACCGTGCCGCAAAAGCCGCTGCCGCTCCACGGTAGCGTCAAAGTCGAGTTCGTGGGAGGGGCGATGGTACGGTGGGGCGAAGGGCGAGCGCAGGCGAAGGGTGTTGAGCGAGGGTTGGGGGCAGACTGCGCGGCTCCTTGACCGTTTCTGGCAGACATGCTAGGTTGGCTGTTTCTGAGGACATGGGGAAAGGGCGGATAGAGGGACGAGGCTTGGTCTGGCAAGCGGATGTGACGGTTAAGCGCACGGCGCTGAACGCGGTCCACCGGGCCGCGGGCGCGAAAATGACCGAATTTGGCGGCTGGGAAATGCCGGTCGGATACTCCGGCATTACCGAAGAACATATTGCCGTGCGCCAAGCCGCTGGACTGTTTGACGTGAGCCACATGGGCGAAATTGAAATCCGAGGCCGGGAGGCCGCCACCCTTCTTCAATACCTCACGGCCAACGATATCCGGCGCCTCCAGATCGGGCAGGCGCAGTACACGGCGCTCATGTACCCGCAGGGCAGCGCCGTGGATGATTGCGTGGTGCATCGTCGGGCGGAGGATTGGTTTCTGATTTGCGTGAACGCTGGGAATACGGAAAAAGACCTCGATTGGATCACGCGACACAACACACTTGACGCGGAGGTGCGGGACCGTTCGGCAGAGTATTCCCAACTCGCGCTGCAAGGGCCGCGCGCGCTCGAAATCCTGGCGCGATTAACCCGCGCCGACCTCGGGCGGCTGCGGACCTATTGGTTCAGCCCGGCGGTCTGTTGCGGCGTGGAAGGGCTGCTGGCTCGCACGGGTTACACCGGCGAGGATGGCTTCGAATTCTATTTTCCGCCTTCGGAGTCGGCGCGTGTGTGGGACGCCCTGCTCGAGGCCGGTCGGGCGGAAGGGTTGGTTCCCGCCGGTCTAGGCGCGCGGAACACGCTGCGACTGGAAGCGGGTTATCCGTTGTACGCCCACGAGCTCGATGAGGAAACAACTCTGCTCGAAGCCGGTCTCGGCTGGATTTGCAAATTTGAAAAAGGCGAGTTCATCGGCCGCGAAGCACTTTTGCGCGAGCGCCAGCAGGGGCTGAAAAAAAAGCTCATCGGCTTTGAGATGACCGACCGAGGGATTGCTCGCGATGGATACCCGGTATGGGTCGGGGGACGGGTGGTTGGCAAGGTGACAAGCGGCTCTCCGGCTCCTTTCCTGAAAAAAAACATCGGACTGGCTTACTTGCCGCCTGAGCTGGCGGAAGTGGGCGCTGAAATCCAGATTGAAATCCGCGGCAAGCAGGTGGCGGCGCGTCAGGTGGCGCTGCCGTTCTACAAGCGAGCGAAGCCCTCAACGGCGGTGAATTGAGCGATGCGCGCAAACGGCAGTCGGCGGTCGCGGCCTTTTGAGTAGCTGAATCGCAGGCGGGGCTCGACCCTCGCCGCGTCCGGTGGAGTGTAACCCTTGAGCTATCCTACTGAACTTCTCTATACCAAAGACCACGAGTGGGTACGTGTGGAGGGCGAAGTGGGCACCGTCGGCATCACCGACTACGCCCAGAAAGAGCTGGGTGACATCGTTTTTGTGGAGCTGCCCCGTCCAGGGGACGCCGTGACCGCCGGGGAATCCTTCGGCACCCTCGAATCGGTGAAGGCCGTGTCCGATGTGTTTGCGCCGGTGACGGGAACAGTCGAGGCGGTGAATGCCAAGCTCCAGGATCAGCCGGAGATGGTCAACGCGGACCCGCACGGCCAGGGCTGGCTCATGCGTGTGCGCCTGGCCAACCGGGCGGAGACTGAGAAGTTAATGCTCGCCGATACGTACGAAACCTACCTGCAAGAGGCTAAAGCCCCCTGATGCGCTATCTCCCCCATTCTCCCCAGGACCGCTCGGAGATGCTGGCGGCCATCGGTCTTCACTCCAAGGACGAACTGTTTGCCCAAATCCCCGAATCGCTTAAGCTGCGCGGAGACCTGAAGCTGCCGGGCCCCCTTTCCGAGCCGGAGATCGTTGAGTTTTTCCAAGCGGCGGCGGCCAGGAGCAGTCGCGAATACGTTTCGCTGCTCGGAGCGGGCGCTTACTCCCACTATCGCCCGGTGGCCGTTGAAGCGCTGCTCGCGCGCGGCGAGTTCTTCACGGCGTACACTCCCTATCAGGCAGAAATCGCGCAAGGCACGCTGCAGGCGCTGTTCGAGTTTCAGACGCTGATCACTCAGCTCACGGGCATGGAGGCAGCCAACGCCTCCCTTTATGACGGCTCGACGGCGACCACCGAAGCCGCGCTCATGGCAATGCGGCTGACGCGGCGCAACCAGCTCGTCGTGGCGCGCACGGTCCACCCGGAGTATCGCCAAGTGCTCGCCACCTACGTCGGTCATCAAGGAACAAGGGTGACGGAGGTTCCTTGGTCGGCCTCGGGCGAGCTGGACCGGAGGGAGCTCGAGGCGGCTGTCAACCCGGAGACCGCCGCCGTGATCGTTCAGTCACCGAATTTCCTTGGCGTCATGGAGCGCATGGGGGAAATCGCTGAGTTCGTTCACCGCAACGCGGCGCTGTTGATTGTGGCGATCACGGAGCCGCTGTCGCTCGCCCTCGTCAAGCCTCCGGCTGAGGCGGACATCGTTTGCGGCGAGGCGCAATCCTTCGGCGTGCCGGTGGCCTTTGGCGGGCCTTACGTCGGATTCCTCGCCACTCGCGAAAAGTTTATCCGGCAGATGCCGGGCCGCTTGGTCGGCCAGACCCAGGATACCGAAGGCCGCCGTGGATTCGTCCTGACGCTCGCTGCGCGCGAACAGCACATCCGCCGGGAGAAGGCAACGTCGAATATCTGCACGAATCAATCCTTGTGCGCGCTCGCCGCGACGATCTATCTTTGCTTGCTTGGCGAGAAGGGTTTGAAAGCTCTCGCCGAGCAGAACTTCTCCAAGGCGCATTACACCGCTCGCCAGCTCGCCAGGGCGCCTGGCGCTTCGCTGCCCTTCGCGGCGGCGTTCTTCAATGAATTTGTCGTCCGGGCGCCGGGCGATGCGGAAGCTCTGCTGGCTGAGCTGCAGCGAGAAAAGATACTGGGTGGTGTGCACCTTCGCCGGTTTTATCCGGAGCTCGAAGATCATCTGCTCGTCTGCGTGACCGAAACGGCGGACCGAGGCGCATTGGATAGGATGGCGCGCGTTTATGCCAGATGGGCCGGGCACTCGCCGGCCCTTGAAACTCCGGCTCGCGACTCGACCACCGCTAAGGCCGGCTGAGGAAGTCGGGCCTCAAAGCCGCCAGCGCCGCTCGATGAACGGCGGAGTTTTTCCGAGAACATAATCGGCGGTCACCGAGTGCCGCCCCTAACCAACGCACGATGAAAAACCGTATTCGCACCGCCCGACCGCACGTCAACCGCAATGAAGCGCTGATCTTTGAGCGCTCAACGCCCGGCAAGCGCGGTGTGGACCTGCCGCCGCTCGACGTCCCGCCCGCTTCGCCGCGCGAAGCACTCGGCGATTCCTATCGCGAAGCGATCGAAGGCTTTCCGGAGGTTTCCGAATTGGAGGTCGTCCGGCACTTCACCCGGCTCTCGACGTGGAATTACGGCGTGGATACGGGGCTTTATCCGCTCGGTTCCTGCACGATGAAATACAACCCGCGCGTCAATGAGGCGGTGGCGCGGCTGGAAGGGCTCGCGAGCGATCATCCTTATGCGCCGGAGCCGCTGGCCCAGGGCTGCCTGGAAGTGTTGCACGAGACCGCGCGCTGCTTGGCGGAAATCAGCGGGATGGACGCCGTATCGCTCCAGCCGGCGGCGGGCGCGCAGGGCGAGCTGACCGGCATCCTGATGATGCGCGCTTGCCTGGCGGAGCGCGGCAACCCACGCCAGTACATCCTGATTCCCGATTCGGCGCACGGAACCAATCCGGCAAGCGTCACCATTTCCGGCTACCAGATTCGCAACCTTAAGTCCAACGAGCGCGGCTGCATAGACTTGGCCGAGTTGTCGCGAGCCATGACCGGCGAGGTGGCGGGACTGATGCTGACCAATCCCAATACGCTCGGCATCTTTGAAACGCAGATGCGTGAAATTTCGGATTTGGTTCACGCCCGCGGCGGCCTGGTCTATATGGACGGCGCCAACATGAACGCGCTGATCGGGGTGGCGCGCCCGGCGGATTTCGGCGCCGATCTAATGCACTTGAATCTGCACAAGACATTCACCACGCCGCATGGCGGCGGCGGCCCGGGATCGGGTCCGGTGGCCGTGAAAACGTTCCTCGAACCTTATCTGCCTTCGCCCACCATCGAGAAATTGTCCGACGGAAGCTTCCGCTTGAATCACGACCGGCCCAAGAGCGTTGGCCGCGTGCGCGCGTTTTACGGCAACTTCGGCATGGCCGTTCGCGCCCTCGCCTACATCCTGGCGAACGGGGCGGAAGGACTCCGCCAGACCACGGAGGATGCGGTCCTCAACGCCAACTACGTCCTCGCCCGCTTGCGCGACGTTTACGACGTGCCTTACGACCAACCCTGCCTGCACGAGTGCGTGCTCTCCGACCGGCGGCAGGCGGCGCGCGGTGTTCGCACGGGCGATATCGCCAAACGCCTGATAGATTATGGCTTCCATCCTTATACAACGTCCTTCCCGCTGATTGTTCATGGCGCCATGATGATTGAGCCGACGGAAAGCGCCAGCCAGGATGAACTGGACGAATTCATCGAAGCCTTGCGCTCCATCGCCGAGGAAATCGAAGAGGATCCGGGATTCGTTCTCAAAGCGCCGCACACCACTCGTGTCGCACGCCTGGACGAAGTGGGCGCGGCTCGCAAACCCATCCTTCGCTGGAAGCCCTGACGGCTGAAGAGAGGCGGCATGACAACGCCTTTCCACAACGAGCAGGAATGGCCCACCGAGGAGTTCGTCGCTTGCCAAGCAAAGCGGCGCCGTGAACTCTGGAGCCTGCTAGGCGATCGGCTGGCTCCAGCAATTTGTCGCATCGCCCCGCCAAGGCCCACACAATATTTAGTGTTCTTAGGCGTTGACCCCTCTCTATTGTAGTTTTTTCTTTACAGGCGTGGCCTTTCGTGCTAACTTGCGGCTTGAGTTTGTGGGGATGCTCGCGTCAGCCGGTCGCTTGGCGCCAAGCGGAGTGTGAGGCTGTGCGCGGTGATGAATCGTAGCCCTTGCCCGAACACCCGGTCGGAGCGTTCCCGTGTCCAGCTCCAACATCTCTCGGGCAACTTTCGAATCCATTCAACTCGTCGGTTTTACTTCGGCGGCGTGTCTTTGCGCGCGCAGCCGTGAGCGGGAGGCGGCACATTGTTCAGGCTGAAAAGACTCGATCTGCTGGGTTTCAAATCCTTTGCCGACCGCACTCGGCTTGAGTTCGGCGCGGGCACCGTGGGTGTGGTAGGACCCAACGGGTGCGGCAAGTCTAACCTGGCGGACGCCATCAATTGGGCGCTTGGGGAGCAGAGCGCGCGCCTGCTGCGCGGCGAGCGCATGACGGACGTTATTTTCAACGGCACGGGGAGCCGTCCGCCGACCGGCATGGCGGAAGTCAGCATGACGCTCGAAGATCCGGAATACACCCGGGCCGACGGCGCAGACGAAACCGCCCCGCCCGGGTTGGCAGGCGGCGATTTGCCGGGGGCGGAGCAAGGTTCGGGATCGGGCGGTGAGGAGAGTAATGACCAGAGCGGCAAGAACGGCGCGGCGCGGAGGCGGCGCTACCAGGGACTCATCACGGTCACGCGAAGGCTGTTCCGATCCGGCGAGAGCGAGTATCTGATTAACGGTGAACCCAGCCGGCTGCGCGATATCCAGGACCTTTTCATGGGGACGGGCCTGGGGCCTGAATCCTACGCCATCATCGAGCAAGGGCGGATTGGGCAGATTCTGAGTTCCAAGCCCTCCGACCGGCGGCTGATCCTGGAAGAGGCGGCCGGGGTTTCCAAATTCAAGACGCGCAAACGCGCCGCTGAGCTCAAGCTCGAATCCTCACGGCAGAACCTGTCGCGCATTACGGACATTCTTGAAGAGGTGACGAAGCAGGTCAATTCGCTCAAGCGGCAGGCCTCGAAGGCGCGGCGGTTCCGCGAGCTCGAGGAGCAACTATCGGGCCGCATGAAAATTACTCTTGCCTCTCGGCTCACGGCGATGAAGGCCGAGTGCGGACGCCGGCGCGAAGAGGTGGCGATCCATCGCGCCGCCTGCGAGGAAACGGGGCGATGCCTGGAAACCCTCGAGGGGGAGCAGAAGGCGGCGCTAGCGCGCGTTGAAGGATTGGAATCGCGATTGGCCCAACTTCGCGACGCCGCGGCCCAGGCGGAGCTTGAAAAGCAACGGCTGGAGTCACACGCCGAACAGATGCGGCAGCAGGCGGCCAGCTTGGGTCTGCGAGCCGAGGACGCGTCGGCGGAGGCGGGCCGATTGTTGGAGCGCGTCCGGGCTCTCGAAGCCGAAGCGGCGGAAATCGCCCGGCGTCGCCAGGCCCTCGAGGCCGAACGAGCCGGCGCAAGCGAGAAGACGGGCCGGCTGATCACGGCCCAGGAAGAGTTGGCAGGGCGAATCGGCGAGTCGGAGGCGGCGCTCGAGGAGTGCCGCGCCGCCATGCTGGAGGCCATCAGCGCCGCCGCTGCATGGCGGAATCAGCTTGTTCAGCTGGAGGAGTCGAGCCTGGGAATGGAACGCCAGCTCTCGCGCCTGGCGTCAGAGAGCGCCGCCGCTGAAGCCGAATACGCTCGGCTGGCCACAGAGATGGAATGCTTGGACTCCGAAAACCAGCGCCGCGAGGGCGAGCTTTCGACCCTGAGTGATGTTTTGACCCGCGCCTCGGGCGAGCTCCAGGCGGCGCGCCAAGCCGAGGCCGCCTCGCGAGCCAGCCTTGAAGCTCTGCGGCAGGAGCACTCCGGCGCCGTGGCCCGTCAGCAGGCTTTGGAAGAATCCCTGGCTCGCCACGCTTACTCGACCGATAGCGTCCGGCGCCTCCTGACGGGTGAGATCAAGCCGAATGGCCACCGCTTCCAGCCGCTCGGAGTGCTGGCAGATTTTCTGGAAGTCACCTCCGGCTACGAAGAAGTCGTCGAGGAATTCCTCGACTCCCAGCTCGACTGCGTGGTGGTGGAAGAGCACGAGGAAGCGCGCTCCGGCATCGCTCTCTTGCGACAGGAAGGCGCGGGGCGCTCAACGTTCCTGGTGACGCGGATTGCCTCGAGCGGCAACGGGCATTCCCACGGGAATGCAGCCGACGCGGTTCGCAGCGAGGCCGGCGTGCTGGCTGGCGTGCGCGAATTGGTCCGCTTTGCTCCGCAACTTGGCCTGAACGGCGACTTGCCACTCACCTCGGTCGCCAAGGCGTTTGTGGTTCAGGATGCCGGAGCCGCTGAGCGCCTGGCCGTCGCTTATCCCGATTGCCATTTCCTAACTCCGACGGGCGAGCATTACCATCACCGGCTGGTGTCAGGAGGGCGGGGGAAGAACGCCGGACCGCTGGCGCTGCGCCGAGACTTCCGCGAGCTGGAGCGCCGCGCCGCCGAGTTGGCCAGCGATCTCGGAAAAGCGGAGGCGAGCCTGGCGGAGGCTGAAGCGCGGGCGGAAACTCTCGACCAGGAATTGCGCCGGCTGACCGCCTCCAAGCTCGAGGCGGAAAAGAACCTCGTCCTCACCCATGAGAAAGCCCGGCAGGCTCGGCAGATGCACGGGCACGCTGCGGAACGCCGGCGCGTTCTCGAAGCGGAGAGCGGCGGGCTGGCAGGTGAACGCGCCGCGCTCGAATCCCGCCGCGAAGAGTTGCAAGCCTCGCTCGTTACTGCCACCGGCGAAAAGAGCCGGATGGAGGGTCTTGCCAACCTGCGCGCTGCGGAGTTGCGCGATTGGCGGGCCGATTTTGACCGCACCGCGCGAGAGCTTGCGCGCGCCCAGGCCTTGGCAAGCGCCCTCGAAGAGCGCGCCCAGGCGCTTGAAAGCGAGCGAGCCCGCCTGGAAATAGAAATCCGCGAAGCCGCCGAGCGCGCCGCTCACCTGCAACGGCAAGCCCAGGCGTGGAGGGCTGAGCAGAAACGCCTGGCCGGTGAAATCGAAACCAGCGAGGCTCGGCGCGTCAACTTGGAAGCCGAACAACAGGCGGGGCGTGAGAGCGTGCGCGAGCTTGCCGAGCAGGGACAGTCCGCCCGAGCGCAGCGGGACGAACTCGGGCGTCAGCTTGAGGCGGCGCGGGCCGTCTTCGAGGGCCATCGCACCCGACGCTCGGAAGCGGAGGTCGCCCTAGCCCGGGCGGAGTCCGACTACGACCATCACGCCGCCCAGTGCCGCGACGCCCTTCATCAAGAGGCGGAGGCTCTGCTCGCCGCGCTTCCGCCGGAGACCGTGCTCGCCGGCGAGGCGCTGGAAACCGCCGAAGCGGAAGTGCGCGAACTCAAAACCCGTATCGAAAGTCTGGGCCCTCTCAACATGATGGCGCTGGAGGAATTGCAGGAAGCGGAGGAACGCTACGCATTCCTTGAAAGCCAACGGCAAGACCTGCTGACTTCGATCGAAGAGACCGCCGAGGCCATCCGCGAAATCGACCGCGTCTCAAGGCAGCAGTTCCTGGAAGCCTTCCGGGCCATCAACGAAAGTTTCGCCGAAACCTTCCGAACGCTCTTTGGGGGCGGCATCGGGCAGATGCGGCTGACCGACGAGAACGACCCCGACAGCGGCCTCGACATTGTCGCCCAGCCGCCCGGCAAGCGCTTGCAGAGCGTGCTGCTGCTGTCGGGCGGCGAGAAGGCGCTGGCTGCGCTGGCCTTGCTCATTGCCATCTTCCGCTATGCGCCCAGCCCCTTCTGCGTGCTTGATGAAGTGGATGCGCCGCTCGACGAATCCAACGTGGACCGCTTCACCCGCCTCATCCATGAAATGAGCCGGCACACTCAATTCATCCTTATCACCCACAACAAGCGCACCATGGAGATTGCGCAGACGCTTTACGGCGTGACGATGGAAGCTCCCGGTGTCTCCAAACTGGTCTCCGTCAAGTTTGAGGACGCCGCCGCAGCCTAATGTCCCGCCCGATGTTCACGCCTCGGCCCAAAGTTTTGATCTTCCATTCACAGTATTTCAACAGCATTTTCCACAGCCGGTTTCTTCTCCGCTTTTCTCATTGACTTCAGGAACTGATGTCTTAAAATGTCGGCTGTTACCTTTCGATTATGCCCGTCATGCGAAGCTCCGTGCTGTTGGAAACTCATTTGCCGGACGTGAACCTGTATTCACGCGGCAAGGTGCGGGACGTTTACGAAGTGGACGACGCTCGGCTGTTGATCGTGGCCACCGACCGTATCTCGGCCTTCGACGTCGTGCTGCGGGAAGGCATTCCGGAGAAAGGGCGCGTGTTGACTCAACTCTCGCGTTTCTGGTTCGAGCGCTTCGCCGGGCGCCTGCCCACGCATTTCCTCACCGCGAGCGTCGAAGAATACCCGGCCGGCCTTGCAGCCTACTCCAACCAGCTCGAAGGCCGCTCGATGCTGGTGAAGAGGACTCGACCCTTTCCCATCGAGTGCGTGGTGCGCGGGTACCTGGCCGGGTCGGGCTGGAAGGAATACCAGGTTTCGCAGTCCGTTTGCGGCGTGACGCTGCCCGTGGGCCTCACCGAATCGGCGCGCCTTGACCCGCCGATTTTCACTCCCGCCACCAAGAGCGCCGTCGGCCACGACGAAAACATTCCCTTTGAAGAAGCGGCTCGGCGCATCGGGCGCGCGGAGGCGGAAAAGATTCGCGATCTGAGCTTGCAGGTTTACGGCGAGGCTCGCGAATACGCCGAGTCGCGCGGAATCCTGATCGCCGACACAAAATTTGAATGGGGCCTTTACGAGGACGAAATCATCCTGATTGATGAGGTGTTAACCCCGGACTCTTCGCGCTTTTGGCCCAAGTCCGGATACAGCCCTGGCCGCCCCCAGCCTTCTTTCGATAAGCAATTTGTGCGCGACTATTTGGAGTCGGTTCCTTGGAATAAAGAACCGCCCGCGCCGCCGCTTCCCGCGGAGGTTGTTCAAAAAACGGGCCAGAAGTACCGAGAGGCGTTCCGCTTGCTGACCGGCGAGGAGCTGGACTAAAGGCGGGCCGGACGGACGCAAGCGATGGGACTCTGGAACTGGCTCGATTGGATTCTGGCCGCCATTTTGACGGCTTCCGTCATCGCGGCCATCCTGAAGGGGTTTGTCCGAGAGCTGATCGCCCTGGCTTCCTTGGTCGTCGGCTTGGTGATTGCGGCCCTCGAGTACCCGCGAGCCGGGGCGTGGTTTGAAGACTTGACGCGCTCCCATGCGATCGCCCTCGGCGCGGGTTTTCTGGTCCTTTTTTTGGGAACACTGCTTCTGGGCGCGGGCGTTGGGGTGTTGGCGAAGAAGCTGGTCAAAGCCGCGCAACTCGAGTGGTTTGACAGATTCCTGGGTGGCGTCTTCGGTTTGGTGCGCGGCTTGGCCATTGACTCTGTGTTGTTGATGGTGATGGTGGCTTTCTCCATCAAGCCGCAGGCGGTCGGTCAGTCATCGCTGGCCCCTTACGTGGCCGCCGGGGCGCGCGTGATCGTTCTCGCCATGCCGAGCGAATTAAGGAATCACTTCCGAGCCGGATTTGAAAAGTTCCGCGACGCCTTGGCGGCGAAGGACCAAAAGGCGCTCCGCCAGTAGCCCTAGGTCTCTAAAATTTCTCGCCGGGAGAGTGGCCGTGAAAGAGCAGTTGGAAGCACTCGTCAACGACCTGGTCGAGCATGGGGTGGACTTTGAGGACGCGGTGAGCGAATTCCAGAAGAAATTTATTCGCAAGGTGCTCGAGAAGAACAGCGGAAACCAGTCCAAGGCCGCCAAATCGCTCGGCATGCATCGCAACACGCTCAGCCGAAAGATCGAAGAGTTTGGTCTCGACCATCGCCCTCGTGCCCGGCGCCGCGCCCGCCGCTAACCGGCGCCCCCGGCGCCGAGGCGTGCTCGCGCCAGCGAGCGTGCCGGATGGAAGAAATCGCGACGAGGGAGCGATGGGGACTTGTTCCCGCCCGCGAGCGGCTGCCGAGCCGGGGGAGTTGGCAGGGCAGCCGCTCACGCAGCCTTCGAGGCTAGCGGTTCGTGGTGGAGATGGGCAGGCGCTCGACCGACGCCGGCAATTCAGCCAGTGACACGTGCGGGGTACCGCTGCCCTTTTGGGCGTAGATTTGCGCGCCCTTGGGCAGGGCGAAGTAGAGGGTTTCCGCGAGCGGGCCAAGCTCCAGCGCCCGGACGATTTGCGCTGAGCCCTCGCGGATCGAGACCAGCTCGCTGTTATCAGCTTGCATCCTCAAGTTGTGACCCATCGGCAGGATGATGGCCGTGTGGCGGTGGCCTTGGGCCCCTTGGCCACGCGCCCAGCCCTATTGCGCGGCCGCCAGCGTCGCGTCGAGGGTAACGCTGCTACCCGCCGCCAGCGTGACTGCCCGCTTCCAGGTTTGATAACCGGACTTCACCACCTCGATCGTGCGATTCCCCGCCGCAACCTCCAGCGTTGACGGGGTGTCGCCCACGAACCTGCCGTCCACCCTGATGTCGGATCCGGCGGGCGTGGACAAAACGGTCACCTTCGCGGTCGCGGCCGCCGCCGGAGGGGCTGGCTGCGCCGCAGATCGCCAAGCAAGGGGGCGGGTGTGGTGTCGGTCAACTGGGTGCGCCGGCGGAGCCGCCGCACGGTGATGAAGAAATATCGGTCGGAAAGAAATGGACGCCGCAGCTTCGGCACGGCGGTAGAATACCCAAGCGTGGAGCCGACGGCCACCGAAAAGACGCGGACCGCAAAAAGCGGCGCTACCTGCTGCTTGGGGCACGCTTGATGGATCCGTAAGAGAGGGTTCACGGACCCTTCGAATCTGGACCGGGGCTAGGGGCGCATAAAGGCCCTGAGAGGTGACCTGAAATGGAACCAACATCGACGAAATCCCAAGCCAACCGACGTGCGGGCGCAAAGGTTGGCAACACACACGTCCCGTGGCGGGTACGAGGGTTAGGGGTATGGGCGCTCTCCGGAGTTTTTGTCTCAAGTTGGATTCTTGCCATGGCATCAGCCGCTGGTATCAGCCCTTGGGGAGACAGCCCGCAACTCAACGCCAGCGTGATCTTTTGGACATCGCCTCACCCTGGATGGCTATACGTCCTGGATCCTGAGATCATACGCTACAGACCCAATAATGTGTCCCAGGTGCTGCTTGTAGATCCCACCAGTGGGGAGATCAAAGGCGTGATCCGAGCCGGGCTTCAGCCAGACTTTGCTCTATCGCCTGATGGAAGCCATCTATACATACTATCTGGAGGGTACCTATCCGCCGTCGATACCCAATCGGGGTCAGTGCTCGGCAATTGGCCAGTTCATGATCCGGCTCAAATCATTACGGGCCTACCCAGCCCGGGGAGTTTAGTGGCAGGGACCGGGAATCGTTACGTGTTCGTGCTCAAGGTGCACAATCGCCAGATGGCTGGGGGCGGGGCCACATGCGCGATCGGTACTTTTGACGTTCAACAGGGCGCTTTTCTCCCCGACGAGGCCCGGCTTCCGACTTGCGATGGTCTATGGGAGATCAAAGCCCTACCTGCCGAAAGAAAAATCCTGGCTTTTATTTCCTACTCTAAAGACGCCCAGATCGTCCAGATTGGGCCTGGTGGCGCCGCGCTTTCTACCTCGACGCTGGCGTTGGGAAACCCTCCCGCAAGTGGCGTGCTCCTACCCGACGGCCATACGCTGGCTTTCCTTAATACACAACGTCAAATCGCGCTCGCGGACACTGAGCTTGGGAGAGTGACTTATCCTGAGCTCGGCGCCGTCACTATACCGCCGGATACGATGATGCGGCCGCAATCCCTGACTGTTTCTGCTAGCGGGGGTATGCTTTACGTTGGTTACGGACCGGCTAGCGGCGTGGGATTCTGGTCGGACCTGGCGCATGGCGTAGCGGCATTCAATTTAGGCACCGGGCAGCAGCAGGCCTCCGCGGCCACTTCAGACCCGTTCTTGCACCTCACGCTTAGCCTCCACGGCAAGTACCTTTACGCCATTTCGCCGGTTTGGCGGAGCATTGTCGTATTAGATGCGTCTAGCCTAAAGGAGCTTAGGACGATAAGCAATTTGGGCGTAACGCCAGCTTCCGCTCTTGTTGCCCCATAACCAGCGGGTTCGCTCGGCCCATAGCAAGCACAGAGTTGTTTTTTAACCCTGCGGCTTGTACGCTTGTTGGGTGTCGCGGCGGCGAAGGCTGGTGGTATCCGACCGCTATTTCTTAGTCACTCGCAATCGGCCCGGCAATCTGCGGCGTCAGCTTGCGCCGCGGCCGGGACCGCCGGGCTAGGAGTGAAGGCCGTCTGGGTTGCGATGGCAGCATATGTAATGACAATCGGAGCCCAAATAGCCTTCAGAGCCGCGGCCGCCGCCGGGGGAAGGCTGTCCGGCCAGTCTGGGTAGGGCGTAACCCAGGCGCCCACCCTGTCGGCACGAAACGACGGGCGATTGCAGCCCGCCAGTTCTTAACTTCCAGGAAGCCGAAGGAAATCGGAGGGGACAATCTTCATTAGGAGGCACCCTATGGGAAATCGAACGCGCGTCGCGCTATTGCTGGTCGCAGCCTGCGGGCTGGCGCTCTGGGCGAGCCATCACTTGTTGACGGCGCAGAGCGGCCAGACCCCTGCGCTCGTAGCTCGCTATACGCAGGCGACCAATGCTGTTCGGGGCTTGAATACCGCCGAACAGCTGTATCGGGGCAAGTTCGGACGGTTTGGGTCGTACGAGGAGCTCCAGGCCTCTGGGCTCACCGCGCAAACGCGGAGACTCGTTATGATCGCCCCAGAGGGGGCGGGGGCTTCCCCCACCGAGACCGCCCTACCCGCCGGTACGATCCCTGCTGGCTTTAAGCTGGATCTGAAGACGTCGTTCGACGGCACGGCCTACTGGCTGGCGCTGCGGGACCTGCACGACAAACGTTGCATGACGTCTTTCTTCAGCGACGAGCGGGGCGCCATCTTCCAGGGCTCCGCAATCAGCTGCGCTGGCCGCTGAGTGGGGCGCTGACAACCGTCTGGGGCGCTCGCAGCTCCGCAAGTCGAGGCTCGGCCATCTGATGCGCGGAGCGGCGCGGGGAAACGCAACCCGGGTTGCTGAGCTCCGGCTCTCCCCGCTGGTTGCCTCCGCCCCGCCTCGCGACCTAGGCTAGCCCCGCCCCAGCCGCTGGAGACGCGCGCGGCGGTTTATAACTCGAAGTGCCTGGCCTGCCACCTGGTGAGAGGTGAGCAGCCTGACGCCCAACATCCGGGGCGCGCCTGCCCGGTGAGCGCGAATAACTGCATCTCCTGCCACATGCCCAAATACCAGCT
>JAKAWO010000282.1 GCA_021827255.1 Acidobacteriota bacterium
GGTCGTCGCCGGCCTGGTCACCGAAGAAGTTCCTTACGATGAGGTCTATCGCCGCGTGGTCGAGGTGCTCCAGGGCCTCGCGCCGGACGCCTCGCGTCTCGGCGTGCGCATCGGCTGTGAAAACTGCTGCGCCGAGCAGAAGTTCCTCCTGAGCCCGCGCGAGTTCCGCCAGTTCCTCCGCGACGTCAACCGGCCTTCCGTCGGCCTTCACCTCGACGTCGGCAACATTCACGACGACGGCTTCGCCGAGCAGTGGATTGAAATTCTCGGCCCTCAAATCACCCGCATTCACATCAAGGACGTGATGAAGAAGCGCGGCCGCTGCTGCGACAGCGTCTATACCAACGTCTTTCTCGGCGACAACAACTGGTCTGCCATCCGCGCCGCCCTCGACAAAATCGGCTACGACGGCTGGCTGGTGGCGGAAATGGAACGCCGCTACGGGTACGCCAAGGACCAGCAATTCTATGATACGGCGGCGGCGATAGACCGCCTGATGGCCAACAGGCTTTGAGATGGAGTTTTCAAGAAGAGAATTTTTGGGCCTTGCGGCCGGCTCTTCCGCAATCGGCCTCGCCAGCCGGTGGCGCCGAACGTCGTTATGGGCCGGAACTCGCGGCGCCTTCCGAGAGTTCGCGCTGCTGGATTGCGGTTCTGCCTGCACGATTAAGGAGTCCCTGGCGGGTTATGAATCGGCCCTCATCGGTTCGGGCATCCCGTATCGGCGGATTTCCGTTCTGCCGGCCTCGGCGGTTCACGACCTGATTGTGCCTGCCGCCCACTTGGGGGACCGGTCCGTGCTGCGGCAACTCAAAACCTGCTGGCATCGCGGCGCAACCCTCCTTTTTGAATCCGGAGCAACTTTTCTTGAAGGCGGCGAATTTGAAGTTCATCGGCGGGTCGTGGAGTCGGAATTCGGGATCAGGCTCGGGGCACCTCGCCCGTTGTGGGGGTCTCCGGAGTCGCGGCGGCAAGCTCCCTACCTCCGCTACCAATGGCCGGCTTCGGCCATGGTTCGTGACTTCAGCCGCCTGATTCCGGTTGATTGCGAAGGGGGCGAAAACATCGCCTACTTCCAGGAGCTGCCCGTGGCGGCTAAGCGGCACGCGGAGAGCGGGACTCTGGTTTTTCTCGGCTCGCCCTTGGGACCTCATCTGTTGGCCGGCGATCGGGAAGCAAGGATTTGGTTCAAGGCGTTCTGCTCCTCTTGTTGATGGGGGGATGGTCTCCGCAATGAGCAGAAAAAAGAATGCGCCCGCAACCCCTCCAGGAGCGACTCGGCGCGAGCTGCTAAAGCGGGGTATTTGCGCGGGCCTCTGATTCGAACTGACACGGAGGGGGACTGGAATGAAAAGAACGGCACACCGGCGCATGGGGAAGCATCCGCTGGGATGGCTGGTGGGAGGGGTTGTCGTTTTTGCTTTTCCAGCGGCCTGCGGGGCGGCCGTTTCACTTCACAACTCCAGCCTGTCGGTAGCTTTTAATTCTCAGGACGGAGCCTACGAAATTCGCGCTGCGGGGTTGGAAGCGCCCGTGCTCGACTCGCGGGTTGGGGCGGAAGTGAATCATCGCTGGCTGCGGTCGAGCGATTATCCTCGCCATGAGGAAGCGGAGAGCGCCTTTCAAGACGGCTTGGGCGCGGGCCAGCAAGATACGATCACCTTCAGTGGGCTGCGTTCCGAGCCTGACCTGGTTTGCATTCTGCGTTTGTATGACAACCTGCCTTATGGAACGGTTGAGGTCAAGGTTGTCAACCATGCTTCCAAAGCCATTTCCATTGAAGCCCTGCGCGACGTGGACGCCATCGGCAGCCCTCACGTCAACCTGGGAGGGCCAGAAAGCGCGGATCGGGTGATGTTCGAGAGTGCCAGCGAAGATCCAACCATCAAGATCGGCGGCCTCGATCAGGCGCCGAAGGGAACTTACTTTGGAGTGCGAGACGGGTTGATTTACAACCTCACGAGCCATCAAAGTTTGCTGCTGGCGGCGCTCACGGAACGCCGGTTTATGACCGTGCTGTGCCTGAAGGTTCAGCAGTCCGCCGGCCAAGCGGCCATCGGTTCTCTGACGGTGGATTCGACAGGCACGACCGAAGCCGAACTCCAAAGGGACCAAATCGCTCCTGCGCAGCAGATTGAGCTGAGCCTTCCGGTGGCGCCCGGCAAAGCGCTGAGTTCGGAGCGCGTGATGTTTGCCGCGGGACCGCACTACCACGCTCAACTGGAGGCTTACGGGGCAGCGGTGCGTCAATACGATCACGCCCGCGTTTCCTCCCCCGCCCCCATGGGATGGTGGAGTTGGACGGCCTTTTACGCTGGCGTCAATGAAGGCGAAGTACTGACCAACGCCCGGTGGCTGGCTCGGCACCTGAAGTGGCTCGGTTACAACTATTGCCATATTGATGAAGGATGGGATTATGCTCGGGGCGAGTATCTCACGCCCAACGCAACGCAGTTTCCCGATGGAATGCGCCGTCTCGGTTACCGAATCACGAATATGGGGCTGAAACTGGCGGTGTGGACGGCGCCGTTTGAAGTCTCCCAGCGCGCCTGGGTTTACGAACACCACAAAGATTGGCTGGTGCACGATGCCCAGGGCCGCCCCATCCAGATCGGCTACGTGAGTCGCCACGCGGATGCGCTCTACGTGCTGGACACAACCAACCCCGGAGCGCAGGCGTATCTGCGCAAAACTTATCGAGTTTTGACACGCGAGTGGGGCGTGCGCTACATCAAGCTCGACTTCATGGATTCCGCCGCCATCGAAGGCTATTACTATCGCCCCCACACCACGGCTTTGGAGGCCCAGCGCATCGGGCTCAAAATCATCCGGCAGGCCGTCGGTCCCCGCGTGTTGCTCGATAAGGATGGAAGCTTCATGCTGGCCCCAGTAGGCTTCGTGAATGAAGGCCGCATCGCCCCGGACACCGGTCATTCCTTCCAAGCCAGCAAAGACGCCGACCCCAACATTGCTGCCCGCTTCTACATGGACCGAAACTTCTTTGTCAGTGACCCGGATGCCTTCAGCGTCTCAACGGAAGTCGAGCCCCAGCAAAGCTGGCATGAGTCAAAAAAAGGCTTAACCTTCAATGCGGCCCAAGTCCAGATTGTGCTGGCCGCGGTTGCTGGCGGCATGTACGAGATCGGCGACGATCTGCCAACCCTGGCGGCCTCGCCAGACCGTTTGACGCTGGTTGAAAACCCTGACCTGCTGCATATGGTCGAGCTGGGACGGGCCGCCATCCCGGTTGACTTGATGACCTTTTCCCCGCAGGATGAAATGCCCAGCATCTACTTTCTGCGAGAAGACGCGCGGCAGGCGATGGTGGCCGTATTCAATTGGACCGAGGCGCCGCGCTCACGCACTCTTGAACTGGCTAGCCTCGGCCTTCCGCTAGGACATCCTTATGAAGCCTATGACGTGCTTAACAGGAACCTGCCCGTGCCCATCGAAGGGGGAAGCCTCGAAGTCGGTTCTCAGCCTCCACATTCTGTGAGGCTGATTAAGGTGATGGATGCTTCAGTCCCGCCGTCAGCTCCTTCGGTCACGTTAGATGTTCCCACGACGGCAGAAACCGGCAAGGCCATCCATCTGCGGGCAACGCCGGCCGCGGAGGGCGCCCCGGCCCTCTCGTACCATTGGGATTTTGGCGATGGCGCGACGGGGAGTGGGCCGCAAGTTACCCATACTTATACAAGGTCCGCCGTAATCAATGGCAAGTTGACGGTGGGTGGAGTGGATGGGATTCCGGCTGAAAAGGGCTTTACGGTTGACGTGCAGGGCTCAGTCAAGACCCGCTTCCATCTCCTTGAGAACCGCCGCTACGACAGCAACCCCTGAACTTAAATCCGGCGCATTCTAGGTCTGCGCACTTAGACCCCGGCGAGTGATGGCGGTCTCTGATGTAGTTGGAGCTATTCCGCACGGCTCAGGGTGCCGAGCCCTCGGCGGCGTCAAGGGTCTATTATGAACGCCCCGAGA
>JAKAWO010000283.1 GCA_021827255.1 Acidobacteriota bacterium
TTTCAAGGTGACGCGGAGATCCTGCCGGAAGCGGACGACCACCCGATCCGGAAAACGGCCTGAGCCGCGACGCGCGTCGGATCCTCCACGGTGAGTTCCTCCACACGGACAACATCTGTCCGCATCACCTGATAATCATACCCACATTGAACGTTCGGGTGTGCCGGACAGGAGCTTTTTACGCGAAAGGAAAAAGCTATGAAATCGTTCCTTGGAGTCGTACTGAAGTTGTTGGGTATCTTTGTATTGGCGGCGGTGGCCGTGGGTATTGTGCTGGCGGCGCTCGGCATATTTTCATGGGGGCATTACGAGGCCGCGCAAACCGCCAAGGAGGCGAAGCAAAATGCCGCCATCGAGGTCCTGCGCATGTACGCCAGCCCGCCGAACCGAACGCTCGCGTGGCGGTTCTATTTGGTGAAAAATACCAGTGGCAAAACGATCACGGCATTGAAGTTCAGGGTGACGGTATTCAACAAGCTTCACGAAAAGGTTGACCGGACAACCATTGCCGTGACCAAGCCGATTGCAGCCAATGCTGAGACTTACTGCGATATCTATACCTTGTTCGATGCCGAAACCGGCCTGCCGACGGACAGCGGAACCTATGTGGACCGTACCGACAAACGGCTCATGAACTTTGCCGAACATGAAGCGGGCTGCAAACCGGAAGACCTCAGGGTGAACTACGCCTACAACGTGAAGGTGCTTGCAATTGCGTACGCGGGCGGTTCGTAAGGCTCTCGTCGCGGCGGTGTTTCCTGCCCGGACCACAACTGACCACGTGGCTTGCGAAGATAAAGATAGAGGCCACAGTGGTGACCGCCCGCAATGATACAGAAAGGAGTCGAACTATGAACGACCACGCTCAGCCCACCGTGACACCAACGAAATCGCCGGCCATCGCGCCTTGCGGCGAACCCACCGCCGAACCGATAGACTTTACACGGATTCGCGACAACCCGTATCTGTGCGCCAAGACGCTTAGGTTTGTCTTGAATTTTCTCGAACCGGAGGAAGGCTCGCTCGAAGACGACGATTTCTTTGATTTCATCGTACATATCCTTGGCGATAAAGCCGCGGTGGACTTGGCGCGCCGATCCTGTTCGCTTGACGGTCTGCGGGACACCACCAAAACGATGCTGGAGGCGTCGGGCGACGATACGGCGCCCGATGTTTTGTCAGACCTGTGGAGCAACCGGCGAACGCACGCAGCACTTAAAAGAGCGCTGCTCGCCGCACTGACCCAACAGCGTGAGCATTGGGATAAGGTGGCGGCTCAGACTAAAGACCAGGATGTTCTGCGCCAGCGCTTCGAAGAAATGGCTCGCCTCTTCGGGCTCGTTGAGTACGAATCGGATCTGCTGCTGCTGGCCTATGTCCGCCATGTCGGCCTCTGGGACTGGACCGCCATCGGCCGGAAACGTACCGGCCGGGGGCCGTTTCAGCGCATCTGCCTTATGGCTCAGATGCTCGGTCTTCCCCGGGTCTTCGTTGCAAAATATTTTCACGAGACTGGGCGATTGCGCGGTTTGGGTTGCCTCGATGGCGAACTGGACTTCCGGCCTGAATTGGAGCCGTTTCTGATCGGCTTATCGGCCGAACCGCTGGCATCCAAGTATTTCGTACGTTGCACCGATCCGCCCCTGCCCTGGGCCATGCATGGCAACCTTGTCAAACAGCATGGCGAGTTGCTCAAAACGCTGGTCTACCGCCGCGATTCTGACCGCGGCCTGAACATATTGTTCTACGGCGCTCCCGGTACCGGCAAAACGTCCTTCGCTCGTTCGTTGGCCGCGGAACTTGGCTTGGACTTGTATCGTATCCGGGTGTCGGAAGAATTCGATAGCGATTCCGGCGGCGCCCGGCCGCGCTTCGCCGCCCTGCGTATTTGTGACGGGCAGGTCAATCGTGACCGCAGCCTAATCCTGATTGACGAGGCCGACGAAATGCTCGGCGGCTCCGGCAACACTCTTACCGAACTGCTTTCGGAACGCCCACGGGGCCACACGGGCAAGAAGGACACCCTCAATACCATCCTGGATCAACTGAAAACGCCGTGCATCTGGATTACCAACATGCCGCCGGGCCACCTGGCGCTCTCTTCGCGCCGCCGGTTTGACTATTCCATCGAGTTTAAGCCGCTCTCGCAGCAACAACGTTGCCAGGTCTGGAAGAATCTGCGCAGCCAGTACCGGCTGCAGGAGGTTCTCGACGATGGAACAGTAGACGGTCTGGCCCGGCGCTTCCCCGTCAACCCCGGTGGCGTGGATTTGGCGCTACGCAACTACAGCCGTCTGCGTGGCGATGACTCCCCTGCGCAACCCGCCGCCGTGGTCGCGCTGGAGCGCCTGCTGATAGCGCACTGCGAGTTGATGCATATTGCCTTGGATGGTGCTGCGGCGCAGGTGGCCGGATGTTATTCGCTGGCGGGACTGACGGTCCGCGGCCCGGTCTCACCGGAACGCATCTTGCAAGCCGTGCGTCAATTCCGCCAGTGGCACGAGACATCTGGGGCTGCAGGCGCTAGCAACAGCCTTGACGCCGCGTGCCTGACGCTGTTACTTTCCGGGCCGCCGGGTACGGGGAAAACAGAGTTCGTGAAATTCCTGGGCCGGGAGTTGGATTGCCCGGTGCAGACCGCGATGGCCGGTGATCTGCTGAGTAAATATGTCGGTGGCACGGAAAAGAATATCCGCGAGGCGTTTCGCGCCGCTGCGGCCGATAAGGCGATTTTGTTCATCGATGAGGCCGACGGCATGTTCCGATCGCGCCAGTTTGCCGACCGCAGCTGGGAAGTCACGCAGGTCAACGAGTTGCTCCACGCGATGGAAACTTTCAGAGGCGTGCTGGTGTGTGCCACCAATTCCGCTGAGACGCTGGACCCGGCGACCATTCGGCGCTTCACGTTCAAACTGGAATTCGATTATCTGGATGCCGCGGGCAAGGTGGCGTTTTACGAACGGATGCTCGCGGAACTCTGCAAGCAGCCGCTGGATGAACATGAGAAGCGCCGCCTGACCAATATCGCCGACCTGGCCCCCGGCGATTTCCATACGGTGCGCCAGGCGATGTTCTACCTCGGCGGCGATGGTCATGCGGCGACGCATCACGAGTTGTTGGCCGCCTTGGAACAGGAAAGCCGGGCCAAGCGCCAAGGCAAAGGCGGTAATTTCGGCTTCGGACGGGGGTGATATTCACCGCGGAGGCGCAGAGGGCGCGGAGGAAACCTTGGCGCCAGGTTATGCGGAGAACCTTCTATTATGGCGCACCGGGAGGGACGCATGGGTACGGTGAAATAGGAAAGCCACGTGAGGCAGGTGCTATCTTGAGGCCTCCTTGTGAAATCTTTCAGCGTTCTCTGCGCCTCCGCGGTGAATGACCGTGCTGAGCTTTGCCGCCATTGACGTTAACATGCATGGCGGCGGCGCCGAACACGCAGAGGAGAAACCATGAAGGAACTAACGGCGACAATTATCGGTGCAGCGATTGAGGTTCACAGAACCATTGGTCCAGGGCTATTGGAATCAGCGTATGAAGAATGTCTGTCGCCGGAAATGAGGATTCAGGGCCTGAAGTTCCAACGCCAGCCACCACTTCCCGTGGTTTATAAAGGGGTGACGCTGGATTGCGGCTACCGTCTGGACTTCGTGGTCGAGAAAGCTGTGGTACTGGAGCTCAAAGCCATCAGCGTGATCGAGCCTATCCACGAAGCACAGCTGCTGACATATCTGAAACTGGGCGGTTGGTCAGCGGGCCGGTTGGTGAACTTCAATGTGCCGGTGCTCAGGCATGGCATCAAGCGTATCGTTCTCAACTACGTGGAGCCCTCGGCGTCCTCTGCGACTCCGCGGTGAATGATCATGATGAAATTTGTTGCGATTGATTTTGAAACCGCCAACGCCGCCGATGAAAGTATTTGTGCCGCGGGGATCGCGGTGTTTGAGGATGGCAAGCTGGCCGAGTCGCGGTATTGGCTGATCC
>JAKAWO010000010.1 GCA_021827255.1 Acidobacteriota bacterium
CCGAAGGTTCTTGAGCGGGACAGCCTCCAGAACTTCTCTCGATCCGCCCTCGACGCGCCCCAGCAGCATTCCGCAACACTCGTTCGGGTAATCGCGCGCCGCATGGTTGCGGATACTGCGGACGAGACTGGTATCAAGGTGGAGGGTCATGTTGAGTTCTTATCACGAGAGGGAATCGGCGAACCAGGCCAAGCCTCGCAGGTGGTTGAAGTTGATCGCATCAATGCCGACGTTGGTGAGGTAATGGAAGAGCGGGAAGTCCACAGTCAATACCAGATATTTTCCCTTGCACGTATCAACGATGGAGGAGTCCGTCAGGCCAAACTTCGCAAAGTGGTCGTGTGCGACCAGTCCTCTACTGGGCCTGTACTCTTCCTCGGTTCGTCCGGCCAAGTCGGCGAAAACGCTCGAATACCTTTCGCGCCCCTCCTCGGGGAGCTGGCCTAGCAGGTTACTGACCTCAGTAAGGACGTTCGGGGTCGTAACGACCCTGGCGAACAGGCGCACCACTCTCTTTAGCAAGTCGAAGGCACCGGGGTCAAAGACCTGCGTGCGCTTGAACCGTTCGATCTGGCGCGGGTCTAGGAGGCCAACTACCAGGAGCAGGAATAGACTGGAGTCAACGAGCAGCCCCTTGTTTTTATATCGGGCCAATACCTCACTGTAGTAATCCACTTGTTCACACCTTGCGAATCTTCATAGACCTTACTTCGCCGGTTTCGCGGTCGATTTTGAAGGTCTTGTATTCTCTGTGCTGCTTGCCCCCCGCGTCAAGGAGGCCCCAAACGTCCGGGGGCTCATTTGGCAGGTTATACCCAAGGGTGATGAGCCAGTAGCGCCCGTCTTCGGAGAGTTCAACCTCCTCCACGAGCACGGGGTCGCCGTGATGAGGGCTTACGGAGTTGAAGAACTCCAGCGCTGCCTGGGCTGAGGTCTTGAGGTCTATCATGGCATTCTCCATTGGGCAAGTATGCCCTCCTTCCGCCGGCGCTGCAAGACCTGGAGGCATCCGGCCGGGCGGTCATAGACCGTCGCTAGAGGGGGGATCACTTGCCCTCGTCCCAGTATCGCTCGCTCAAATACTTGTCGCCGCTATCGGGAAAGATAGCGACGATGACGCCTTGGCGGACGCGCTCCGCGAGTTGGAGCGCGGCGACCAGCGCCGCTCCGGAGGAGACGCCGGCCAGCACACCTTCTTCACTCGCCAGCCGCAGCGTCATGGCGTAAGCGTCTTCGGTTGAAACCGCGAGATTCTCATCCGCCAGCTTCTCATCGTAAATGCCCGGCAGGATGGAGGTGGGCATGTGCTTGAGCCCCTCCAGACCGTGGAACGGGGAGTCCGGCTGGAAGCTGGCACAGCAAACGGAAGGCTTCAGTTCTTTTAGCCGGCGCGCCGTGCCCATGAAAGTGCCACTGGTGCCGAGGCCAGCGACAAAGTGCGTGAGGCGGCCCTCGGTCTGTTCGAAGATTTCCACCGCGGTGGTTTGATAGTGCGCCTGCCAGTTGGCCGGGTTGTCGTACTGATTGGCGTAGAAGTAAAGGTCGGGGCGCTCTGCGGCGACCTGGCGGACGCGCCGGATGGCACCGTCAGAGCCTTCCAAAGGGTCCGTGTATTCAACCTCGGCGCCGTAAGCTTTCAGGATGCGCTTGCGCTCGATGCTGGCGTTCGATGGCATATAGAGGCGCACTCGGTAGCCTAGCGCGGCGCCGATCATGGCGTAGGCGATGCCGGTGTTGCCGGAGGTGGAATCAATCAATATCTTTTTTGGGGTCAAGGCCCCGACGCGCTCGGCCTGGCGGATGATGTTGAGCGCCGCCCGGTCTTTTACGGAGCCGCCGGGATTGGCCCACTCGGCTTTAGCAAGGAATTCGACGCCGGGAAATTTTGCTCCGATTTTGCGAAGCCGCACTAGCGGTGTGTTGCCAATCAACGACAACAGGTCCGCCGGCCGGCTCAATCCCATTTCCATGCTGGTTTCAGAAGACGCTTTCAGCATAACCGCAGCATCTTGGGATTCTAGGGGTTCAGGCGGGAAAGTGTCAATCTTCGTCAGGAAAACCGAGCCGGCCGCGGAGCGCGCTCACCCCAGGACGTTTCGCGGCGGGGGCACCCGCGGTTCTCGCCGGCGCGCGTCACTTTGGCGTGGGACCCTGGACAACCTGAACCAGATCGTTGGGCCGCACCCAGCGCGCGAACGCCTTTTGGACCTGCGGAGCCGTCAACTTGAGGTAATGCTCGCCGGCGATGAGCGGCTCGTCGAGCGGCAGGCCGATGTCCGTGAGCGCAATCCACTCATGGGCGATGCTGCCGACGTCCGACTGGGACAAGGGAATCTGGCGGAGCACAAGCGCCTTGGCCTGCCGCAATTGCCGGGCGTTTACGGCAGTGGTCTGCATGGCCTTCAAGTCGCGCAGGATGATGGCGCGCGCCTTCGAGACGTTGGGCGGATCGCAGCCGTAGCTGACTGAGTAAACGGAACGGGTCTTGCCTGCCGCCAGCGAGGAGCCGACGTAATACACCAGTCCGGTGGTCTCGCGCAAGTCCTGACCGAGGCGGCTGGCGTAAAAACCGCCCCCCAGCACCTCATTGCCCAGTTGCAGCGCGTAATAATCAGGGCTGAAACGATTGATACGCAGCGTCTCCGCCAGTGTGACGGAGTCTTGAACACGGCTCTTGTCCGGAACCGTCGTGGCGGAGGGCTGGTTGGGCGGGACGGGAGGCAAATCGGTGTGGGGCTTGGGGCCGGAGGCTTGCCATCCGCCAAAATACTTTTCGATGGTGCTTTTCGCTGCCTCGGGGGTGACGTTTCCGATGACCACAATGGTGGTCAAATCCGGCCTGAAGGCGTGCTGGTAGTAACCTTTGACGTCTTGGAGCGTCAGTCCCATGACGCTGGGCGGCGTCGCTTGGCGCAGGGTTGGATCGCCTTTGGGGAACAGGGCGGCGTCGCGAGCGCGACTGGCAAGGTAATACGGGCTCTGGAGCTGGCCAGCCACGTAAGCCGCCTGCTGCCTTTGCATGATGGCGAAAGCGGAGGGCGGCAGCGCGGGGTGGAGTTCGTTCTCCGCCAGCAGCTCCACGCCGCGGCTGAAATGGCTGGCGAGGACCTGAAGCGTGAAGTTGGCGCCCGCGGACTCGTCAGCGCCGATCGCGTCGAGAGCCTTCTGGAATTGAAGGCGGTTAAGAGTGGTTGTGCCATAGGAGAAAAGACGGTTCAAAAGGGCGCTGTCGCCTTTCTGTCCCTTGGGAACCTCAAGATCGGGATTGTTCTTGATGTGGCCGAAAACGCTCACCGTGTCGCTGACGGATTCGGGTTGCACAATGAGCTTGATTCCGTTCGGCAGCGTGCTGACCACAGGATGGACGGTCAAGCGCGGGACGTTCAGCCGCGCCAGCGCCTGAGTCGCCCAGGCGGGCAAGGGAACGGCCTTGACGCTCTTGGGGGCAAACGATTCCGCGCCGCCGAACGAGCTGTGGGAGATGGGCTTGCCCGAAGGCTGCGGCGGCAGGACGGCGGTGATGGCGTGGTCGAACTTCAGATACTTTTTGGCCACGCGGTCCACTTGCTCCGGCGTGACGGCTTCAATCATGCGGATGTCATCCTCCGGTGAGTGGCGCCCTTCAACGGCCACGGCTTCCGACCACGCACTGGCCAGCCCGGAAACGGAGTTCTTCTGCATTTCCTCGTGGGCGAGCTCGTGCAGCTTGGCCGCCGCCACGAGGTCCGGCGGAACGCCGTGCTGAAGATCGTTGGAGAGAATCTGGCGGACCTGGGTGACGAGCGCGTTCGCATCGGCGCCTTTGGGATATCCAACGACGGCCAGCCCGAAACCTGACTGCGGCAGCGCCTCCAGGTCAAACTCCGCAAACAGCGCCTTGCCGTGCGGCACCAGCGCGTAGAGCGTGCCGCGCTGGCTGCTCAAAACATCTGACAGAACATCGGCGGCGGCAAAATCGGGACTGTCCGTTCCGGGCATGCGGAAGGCGATGGCCGCCAGGCCGAAGGGATAATCCGAAGGGATGGTCAGCGTCTCGGCCTTGACGGGTTCCAGGTGGATCGCCGGCCGCGCCGGAAGCTTCTTGGCAGGGATGCCGCCGAACAGGCGCTTGACCTCGGCCAGCGCCTGGGTGGGATGAATGTCACCGACGACGATCAGGATGGCGTCGTTCGGAGCGTACCAGGTGTCATAAAACTTTTTGAGCATTGCGGCCGTGGTCTTGTTAAAGGTGGGGCGGGTTCCCAGACCGGAGTTGGCGAGCGGGGTCCCCTTGTACAGCGCCGCCAACATTTTCAGGTAGAAGACCTCAAAGGGATTTGAATGGTCCTGGGCGACCTCCTGTTCGATCGCGCCCCGCTCCTGATCCCAAAGTTTCCCGCTGTCCTCCACCCCGCTCATGCGAATCGCTTCGATGTGCAAGGCAAGATCCAAGTCCTCGGCGGGAATGGTGAAAAAATACTGGGTGATCGTCTGTTGCGTATCCGCATCAAACGAGCCGCCCATCGCAGCGGAGATTTCCGCCAGTTGATCGGCGGAAAGGCCCGGGCTGCCGCGGAACATCATGTGCTCCTGGGCGTGAGCCAAACCGGGAAAACCTGGCGGAACTTCGTTCGACCCCACCAGGTAATTCACCATCGTGGTGACCACGGGCGCGAGCGTGTTTCTCACGATGACCACGCGAAGGCCGTTTTTGAGCGTGGCGCGCCGCACGTTCTCCGTCGCCGGGGCCGGAGGCTGCGCGCCGGGCTTGGCGCTCTCCGCCAAGGCGTGGCCGAGTGACGCGGGCTTCGAGCCACCACCGAAGGCGCGCGACTTCCCGGCCGCGCCGGCTTTCGACGCGAACGAAAAAATCATGAAACTGAGCAATACGATTTGGAAGGTGAGCAACTTCCTCATAAAGTCCCCTCTCGGTTGAAAGCGATCAAGGTTGACATGCAATTGGGACAGCCTTAAATCCGCCTGCGTCGGCCCGTGTCCCCGGTTTGTTAAACCACGACAGACGGACAGGACCTTGGCCGGATTTCTCTCCCTGCACTTGAAATGCTATCAGATTTGAGTTGTGCAGAACAAGCGGATGCCGCGAAGCATTTCGGTGTAACGGTTGGCGCCTACTTGGCCAAGTGCGATGCGGCCGACGATTGCCAGACCCAATCTTTATGCCCGATGCGCTGCGCAGAATGGGCGCGCCGGGCGACGCTCGCGGGATGGCGCGTCCGAATTTGCAAACTCCGGTCAGAATGGGTCAAAATGCTGGCAGGCATGACCTGTCCCAGGAGGGGTTTTAGGATGGCGAGAGCAGTTTGGGTTGCGGTCGAAGATCTCATCTTTCAGGCCAAGATACTGGAAACGGCGCGGCAGGTGGGCGTCCCGCTGTGGGTGGTCGCACCCGCCAAGGTTCAGCAGGCGCTGACCGAAGATCGGCCCATCGCCATCCTGCTGGACTTAAATCATGGCTCGGCCATCAAGGCGCTCCAGGGTGTAAAGAGTGATCCGGTTACGCGACAAGTGCGAGTCCTGGGCTTCCTGTCGCACGTGGATACCGAACTGGCCCGATCCGCCCGCGCGGCGGGTTGCGACACGGTGCTGGCGCGGTCGGCGTTCAGCGAACGGCTCCCACAATTACTGCGGGAGCTTACAACTGCGGCTGAACCGCCGGACGGATTCGCCCGCAAAGACGGAACTCGTCTATAATCCTCCGGTTGTTTCGCCCGTCACGAGAAGGAGCTTGATGCCGAGTTCAAGATCGAACGTTCTTGCGGACTGCGTGCCGGGCGCGCGAAGCGTAGGGCGGGACGCCGCCTGGGTGATCGGGTTCAGCCTGCTGACCGCGCTATTGGCTCAGATGGCGATTCCGCTGCCCTTTACGCCGGTTCCCATCACCGGTCAGACGTTTGGCGTGCTTTTGGCCGGCGCCGTGCTGGGCAGCCGTCGGGGATTTCTGAGTCAGGCGCTGTATCTGGCCGAAGGCGCGGCGGGTCTGCCGGTGTTTGCCGGTGGCGCTTTCTCATTTGTACACCTGATCGGTCCGACCGGAGGCTATCTGTGGAGCTATCCGCTCGCGGCCGGGCTGGTCGGCTGGCTGGTGGAGCAGGGGGCCAGCCGCAAAGTCTGGCAGATGGCGGCAGCGCTGGTGGTGGGCGACTTCCTTATTCTGGTGGCGGGCGCCTCCTGGCTTTGGACTTTCTTTCATATGGCGCCGCTTCAGGCGTTCGAGATGGGATTCTATCCCTTCATCCTTGGCGACCTGCTGAAGATCGTTCTGGTGGGCGTGACGCTTCCACCACTTCTTGCCCGGTATTCGCGGCCCCCGCGAGATTCTGCCTGAGCCCTTGGCGCCGGGCCGAGAGAACCACGGTCAATTCAAACTGCGCGGTGGGCGTGCCTACGGGTGGGCGCTGACGCCCAAGGCGCGGAGATCTTGCTCCAACTGTTCCGCTTGGTGGAATTGAAGGGCCTCGAGGCCGCAATGCCGGGCGCACTCGACGTTCAGCGCGCGATCGTCAATAAAAATGGCTTCTTCGGGTTGGCGTTGCGTCATCTCGAGGGCCAAGCGGAAAATTTCCTCTTCGGGTTTCTGGACGCCCAAAAAGCAAGAGCTGAAAAAAACGTTGAAGTATTTTCGTAGGCCGAACTTTTCAATCCGAAACAGATTGAGCTCTCTCGATTCGTTGTTGAGCGTGGCGAGCAGGTATTGGCCGCTCGCCGCGAGGCGCGCGAGCAGATCGAGCGAGGCCGGTTGAGCGTGGGACTGCGCAAACATGAACTGCTTAACGTCGTCCGGCGTGAAGGCTCGTGGGGCGTAGAAAATGGTCCGCTCAAGATAGCGGTCGAGGGGCATGCGTCCGGTCTCAAAGCGCCCCACGACCAGTTCGTGCCGGCCCTCAAACTCCTCCTCGTTAATCTGGAACGTCCGCACCATCGCGCGGCGCGTGTCGCGGTCCCAGCCGTTTGAAAGAATGACCCCGCCCACATCCCAGAAAAGCGCCGTCAGCTTGGACATGCCGAACCCTCCCGCGGCTGCGTTCGCCGCAGCCTTGCGCAAGATTACACCGGGAGGGCAAGCGTGGGGTAGAATAGAGAGGTCAGAGCTATGGGTCTTTCCAACGGGACGGCGAAGCCGGGCGGACAGGGACCTGCGGCGAGCGCTGCCCAGCGACCCAGAAGGTCGGGGCTGATAGTTGGAATCATTGCCATCGGTCTGGTGGGGGTCCTTGCTTATTTGTCTTTCAGGACGGTCGGGCGGCTCGACCGGCAGATGGCACGGCTCAGCCGGCAGACCGAAGAGTTGGGCCTCGAGGTAAAGCGCGCCGAACAGCAATCGCAGGTCCTAGCGGGGGAGGCCGCAGCGGCAGCGGCCAGCGCCCAAGCGGCGGCGAGCGAGCGCAACCAGGCGCGGCAGGCGCAAGCGCAGTCAGCCGCCCAAGCGCAATCCGCTCTCGCGCAAGCCACCGCGGCTCAGCAACAGGCGTCTGAGGCGGAACTGCGCGCCGAGAAATATCGCCAGGAGCGCGAGGCAGAGATCAACCGCCTGCAACAGGTCCTCGGCCAGATTGCCCAAACCCGCCGCACGGCGCTCGGATTGGTCATGACGCTGGGCAGCAAGGATGTTCGATTCGACTTCGACAAGGCGAACATCAAGCCGCAATACCGCGACATCCTCAACCGCATCGCCGGCGTACTGATGACGCTCAAGGGATATTCGATTTACGTGTATGGATACACCGATGACATCGGCACGCAGGCGTACAACCTGAAGCTCTCCGAGCGCCGCGCTGAGGCCGTGCGCGACTTCCTAGTGAAGGCCGGGATCAACCCCAGCATTATGACGACGAAAGGTTTTGGCAAATCGGACCCGCTGGTTCCCGGCAATAGCCCGCAAGCGCGCGCGGCCAATCGGCGGGTTGAGATCGGCCTGGTGGATTCAACGCTCCGCTTTGGGAACCAGCCGCTTCCTACCCGGTGAGCGCGGCGCGAAGGCGCCGGCACCAGGCGCCGGTGACAACCTGTTGCGAACCGCGCCTCATACTTCGTTCGATTTTTCGGCGAGTTGGCGGAAAAGGTCTTTCTGTTTTTCGAGCTTCTGTCTTTCCTGCTCGAGTTCCCGTTGCAATTTCTGCTTCATCGGTTTGAGCTGCTGGCGCAACTGCTCCCGCATCTGTTCGAGCCTTTTCTGATAGTGAGCCGCCTCGGCTTCATATTCCTTGGCGGCTTGGCGGGCTTGCTCAGCCAAAGCTTCGTATTTGGGCGACCCGGGTTGATATTCAGCTTTGAGCGCTTCCGCCTGCGCGGCAAGCTTTTTCACCTCCGCGTCAAGGCGGGCTCGCTCGGCCGGGGTCAAGCCCCAATTTCCCAGGCTTTGCAGGTCTTTTGAGCCGGCTGGCTGGAGGACGGCCGTGACCGTCTTCTCCTGGTGGTTCCTCACGATCGTCAAAAATACGCGATGGCCTTGGTTCTGCCGGGTCTGGAGCGCCCATCGCAGCGCGGCGACTGAACCCACCTCCTGCGAGCCGACCTTGACGATCACGTCGCCCGCTTCGAGTCCGGCCTTGCTGGCGGGACTCCCCGCGATCACCGAAGTCACTAGAACGCCTTTGCCCTGCGCCACGCCGAAATATCGGGCGAGTTGAGAAGTCAGATTGGCGCCCGTAATGCCCAACACCCTCCCCGGCCCCAACAGGGGATTGTTAGAGGGCGTGGAGGGCGGCAAAGGCTCGATCCGAAAGCCTGGAAACGCCCCGCCATTGGGCCAGGGCTTGGCCTTGAAGTTGAATGAAAACGATCGGGTGGGCGGCATGTTGAAGAAGACGCTGGGGTGATTCTCAATCGTCGCCCGCAAAGTCACCCTCTTCCCGTGGCGGCTGACCTTGAGGTTGACCGCGCGGCCGGCCGGGGTTTCGTGAACCAGTCGCGTCAACTCGGCCACGCTCCAGACGCGCTCGCCGGCAAAGTCCAAGATCACGTCATTCTTTTCCAGCCCCGCCTTGGCGGCTGGGCTGTTCGGTTCGACGGAGGTCACGATGGCTCCATAGACGCCGGGCAATTTGAGCGCCTGCGCTTTGGCCTGATTCACGTCCTCAAGCGTGACGCCCAGCCACGGTTCGTCGCCCAAAACATTAACGGAATATGCCGTGGGGTGCGGTTTCTGGCCGGCAACCAGGGTCGGCGGAAAGAAGCTCGCGAGCCCGAGCGCGATCAACAGGCCGAGCATAGGCCATTTTATGATTTGCCTCATCGTGTGCCTCCCCAAGTCGAGGTTTTGCCTGGGAACACGTTTCGGACGCGGTTCACAAAATTTCCGCTCGTTCCTCGACGCTTAGATTTCCGCGCACGGTGCGCAGCAGCAGCCGCTCTCCGCCGCGTCCCAGCCTTTTCAATTTCATGGTGTCCCCGGGCACAGAGCTGGCTTCGAGCGCGTAAGGCGTCGCGATGCGTCCAGCCACGGTGCTCAATTCCAGCTCGGCGTTCGGGCGCGGCGGCAGAACCAGCTCAATGTTGCCGTTGATGGTTTCCAGACTCAGGCCGCCGCCGCGACCCGTCATCCGACGGAGCGCCACCTGAATGTTCCCGTTCAGTGAGCGGGCCTCGAGTCGCCCGGAAACCCCAGTTTCCTGGATATCGCCCTCGAGCGTATCAGCGCGCGCCGCGCCTTCAATATTGTGGATGGCGATTTTGCCTCGGAGCGTGCTCACGCGCTCCAAGCGGAGCTCTTCCGGCGCCCGCACCAGGTAATCCACGCGCAACGGCGCTTTGACCGAACCCGTGTAAACGGTTGTGAACAACCACCCGCCAGCCTCGGGTGATGCCAGGACTCGCGCCTGATTGAGACAGCCGCAGGCGCGTGGAGCGGTTTTTACCACCGTGACCTCAACCTGATCGCGGTCCCAGCCTTGCACTTCGATCGAGCCTTTGACGTTCTGAATGCTCAGGCGCCCCCCGGCCTCAAGTGGATAGCGCGCGGTGGCAACTTGCACCTCGGCGGCGCGAGCGCCCGCCGACGCCAAGCTGGCCGTCACCCCAATCACAACCGCAGCTCGTAAAAAAAGTTGTGGCATGGTGTTCAACCCTCTCCGGTGGAATTTCTGTTGCGGCCGACCAACCATTTTGTTTCCGCCTCATCGTCAATGCTGAACTTGTTCCTGCCAGCGCTTCCAGAACGCCGCCTGTTGCGCCTTGAACTGCCTCAATATCTCGGAATCAAGTTTGAGAATTTCAATGTTGCCGCCCGTGCAGCGAATCTTGAGCAGTCCGCCGCCGCCGTTCAGCGCCCCACGCCCGCGCACGGTGGATGGGGCAAAGGCTGGCCGGCTCCCTTGAATTTGCAACGGGAAATCGGAAACGATCTTGTGGCCGCCGGCCGAGGCGATGGCGGCGTCAATGGTGACCGGCAAGGTGGGCGGGAGGTAAACCCTTACGTCGCCTGTGGCCGTGCGAAGGCTGGAAGCGCCGAAAATCTTCCGAGTGGTGGCGATCTGCGCCACGATGCTGCCAGCGCTGGTTTGCGCCCGCACGGGGCCACGTACCTGGAGCAGATCAATGCTGCCTCCGTTGGTTTCAACGCTGACCCGGCCGCGCGCTCCCTCGATACGCACGGAGCCGCCGACGGCCGCAGCGCGAACGCTCGCCTCTGTCTCGCCAATATGGATTTGGCCGCTAGACGTTTTCGCCTGAACGGCTCCCGTCGCGCCGAGCAAGGCAACATCACCTCCCGCCGTCTTTAGTCGCGCTGTGCCCTCCACGTGCCCGACCTGGATGTTGCCGCCGCTCGTCGCGGCCGTGGCGTTGCCGTTGACGTTGCCGATGCGGATGCCTCCGCCGGCCGTCTTGGCCCTGACCGGCCCGCCTATGTTGCCGAGAACAATGTTGCCTCCCGCGGTCGTGACCTCGACAGGACCCGCCGCCCCGCGGATGCGAATGTCGCCTCCCGCGGTCGTGGCCTGGAGGGCGCCGCTCAACCGGTCACTGACGGTGATGTCGCCGGCTTGAGTTTGCAGATCCAGGCTGCATTGGCTGGGAACCGTCAGGTCGTACTGGGCGCTCTGTGATTTCGAATGACTGGCCCCGGCGCCCGCCAGCAGGACTCCGCTTGGGGCGGGCCGCAGGCTCAAGCGGTAGGCGCTGAAGTACTGCCGAGCTTGGGCGGCGCTCGGCGTATAATCACGCAGCGTCACCACGCAGCGGATGAGCCCGCCGGGGCCCGTGCGGACGCGAATCGAGCCGCCGTCGGCTCGCAGCGTCAGCCGTTCCCCATTGGGCAGCGCCGAGTTGCACTTGAGCTCCTCGCTCCAAACGCCGCCTTGACGTTCGGGCGGCTCCCGGCGCACCGGGCCTTGAGCGACGGCGAGGGCGGCGAGCGCGGCCATCAGCAGCGCGCTTAAAAGGACTCTTTTCGAAATGGACTTGAGCCTCATCTGAGAAAATACCCTTTGGAGGGCCGCCCGGTGACGGGCGGCCCTCGCCGCTTCCAACGCGGCGTCCCGGAGAGCGCTAAGGCTGATCGGCCATCAGTTGGCGCATCGCTTTCGCACACTCGAAGCGCACGTAGGGGTTGCGGTCGGTGGCCGCCAGTTGCCGGAGCGCAGGAAGAATTTTCGGATTCGCGTGGCGGGCCAAAACGTCCACCGCTTCAACTCGCACGCCAGGGTTCGAGTCGCGCTCGACCGCCCTCAGAACCGCTTGCTCGACCTCCGGCGACCACGGCATGCTGCGCACCGATTGGAGGGCGTCCAGACGCACCCCGACGTTCGGATCGTGCTCCATCGCGTAGAGCAGGGCGGAGCGGACCGCCGGATTCTGATCGTCGTTGCGCAGCGCGTCGAGGGTATCGCGGCGAATGCCGGGGTTGCGGTAACTTTTGACCGCCTCCACCAGGATCGCGCGGATGCGGGGGTTGTCGAGCGATCCCGTCAGTGTCACGCGCCGCTCGGCGTCCACGGTGATCTTCACGCCGCCGGTTCGGGGATCGCGCTGGACTTGGCGGATGCCGCGGATATGGAAACCGGCCAGATCGGCTTCCTTCAGCGGGGAAGACGAACCGAGCGGCGAGAGCGAGCGCCGCGCGGCAGCCTCCCGCCGCAGCGTCCATCCGAGGCCAAAACCAAGCATCAGCAGGGTCAGAACTCCGGCGGCGCGGGGCCCGGGCAGGGCCGACAAGCTGGACAAGAAATTGCGGAACAATCCCCGCCAGGTCACCTTGTCCAGTTCATCCTCGATCGCTAGGTTGAGCGCCCGGCGGCACTGGGCCAGCAGCTCCGGCGAGGGTTCAGTCGTTGGAC
This sequence comes from Acidobacteriota bacterium, assembly GCA_021827255.1. Classification (GTDB taxonomy): domain Bacteria; phylum Acidobacteriota; class Terriglobia; order UBA7540; family UBA7540; genus JAKCCV01. Next base: position 12,273 of record JAKAWO010000010.1, read on the forward strand.
GTTCGCTCAGCAGCCTATGGAACTTGCGGCCATCCTCCAGCCGCGCCCGACACGCCCCGCAACCGGCCAGATGAGCCTCCAAGGCCGCTCGGCGCTCTGGCCCCGCTTCGTCATAAAGGTAAAGGACAAGATGGTGTCTGACTTCCTCGCAATTCATAAGCTCAACCCAAGTCACCGAGCGCGTGGCGCAGCTTTTGCGTGGCGCGGAACAGGCAATTTTTGGCGGTCTCCTCGGTGGTTCCACAAATCTCGCCGATCGCCCGCAGCTTCAGCCCTTCGTAATGGCGCAACTCGAAAACCGCTCGCTCGCGTGGGTTGAGGCTGGCCAAAGCCTGCTCGAGCCGTTGGCCGATCTCGCGCGATTCGAGCGCCCGCGCGGGGTCGAGCGCCGGCCGGGCATCGCGCAGCCCGTCGAAATAATCGCCATGCTCCTCCGGCGCCGCAGTTTCGTTACGCGATTGCTGTCGCCGCATTTGGTCCAGGCAGACGTTCATCACCACTCGGTAAAGCCAAGTGGAGAAGCTTGACTGAAATCGAAAGCGCGGGAGAGAGCGAAACACTTTCAAGAAGGCCTCCTGGTAGAGGTCGCGCGCGATATCGGCCGAACCCACCATCCGCAGAATGATGGAGAGCACCTTGCGGTCGTAGGCGCGCACCAGGGCCTCAAAGGCGGCGGCGTCACCCGCTTGCGCCCGACGTACCAGAACGAATTCGCCGTCTCCCTCGACCGTTTCGGCGGTCACGCCCTCGGTCAGCTCCCAGCAGGCGCCATCCGACATCGCAGCTTCTTCACTTCCCATTTTGCTTAGACGGCCCATGTTCAAAAACGTAAGCCTCCGCGGGGACTATCGCAAGCCCTGAGCCGCGCTTCCGCCAGGCGCGCGCCGAGCAGCCCTCCTCCGGCTCTCGAAGGCGGGAGCGTTTCAAGCGGCCTCCGAAACAACCCCGGCTGGCCAACGGACAATCAAACTTTCTGAGTCCGCACTTGGTCTGATGTATAGTTAGCGAATGATGATGCCACGAGAGCTTCCGACGAATTCTTCCCACTCACCGTTTCCGGTGACCCGGTCTGAGCGCCTTGGCCTTACGCGGCTTGCGGCCATTATCGTGTTCGTCGCCGTTTCTTCGATACCCGGCTGGGCACGGAGCCAGGATTCGACGAGCGTAGGCATCAACAATGAGCTTTTGCTCGAGCTCAAGAGCCCTAAAGCGAAAGACCGCGCCAAAGCCGCCAAGGAAATCGGCAAAAGGGGCAATGTTAGTGACATCCCGGCGCTTGTGGCCGCGCTGCACGATTCCAGCGCCTCTGTCCGCCGCCAGGTGGTGTTGGCGCTCGCTTCCTTTACAACTCCGGCGTCGCTCAACGGCCTGATTGAGGCGACGCGCGACTCCGACCCTGCCGTGCGCACCCTTGCGGTCGAGGCGGTAACCGGTTATTACACCGGGCACCCTCCCAGCACCGGGTTCGTGGGTTTTGTCGAGAAGGAATACAAGAGCGCGAAGCGCGGCTTTGCTCCGGACGATACTGAAGTGGATCCTGGAACAGTGGTTGATCCGCGGGCTGTTTCGGCGCTCGACCGCGCCATGATGGATACCCGCATGGAGCGCGCTGCGCGTGCCGCCGCGCGCGGCCTCGGCATCCTGGATGCCAAGGCGGCCGTGCCGGACCTCATTGTGACTGCGCATTCGCCCGACGAAAATCTGGCCCGGGAAGCGCTGAATTCCCTGGTGAAAATCAAGGATACCTCCGCCGGCCCGCGGCTCATGGACCTGCTCAAATCCTCCGACGCGGCCATCCAGCAGGATGCGGCCGTGACCGTGGGAATCCTTCGTACCCGCCCAGCGGTTCCGCAGCTTCAATGGCTGGCGCAGAATTCGCCCAACTCAACGACGCGCCGGAAGGCGCTTGAAGGATTGGCTTATATCGGCGATCCCATTTCTCGCCCTATCTTTCAAAAAGACCTTTCGAGCCGCAACAAGGCGGTGAGAACCTATGCTGCCGAAGGGTTGGGGCGCTCAGGCGACACACCGGCGCTGCCCGATCTCCTGAATGCCGCCGTGGTTGAGAAGGATGCCAACGTCAAGCTGGCCATGGAATTCGCGCTCACCGCTTTGGGCAACGATGAGTACCTCAGCCAGATGGTCAGCGCCTTGGGATCGCGGCTGCACGGGGACACTGCCCAGGCTTATCTGACCGAGTTGGCGCAGAATCCTTCCTTTCTCCCCATGCTCTATCCATTTTTGAGCAGCCCAAACGCAGCGATTCGCTCGCGCCTGTGCCTGGTCCTGATGTACTCGGGCGACGCCTCGAGCGTGCCTGGGCTTGAGAAGGCCAGTCACGACAGCAATGCCACGGTGGCCGCCGATGCCCTGCGCGCGCTGAGCGCCATTCGCGCCCGCGGCCAGTAGCCGACGCCAGGGCGCGTCTCAACCTGATAAAATCCCAATCTTATGGCCTCCGACCTCCGCCCGCCGGGAACCGCCGGGACCCCGCCGCTCGCGGGGCGCGTCGGCTCGAGCCGCCGATGCACGGCCCTTTCGATGCTGTTCCTCGCCGTGGTGGCCGTCGCCCCTTACCTGAACTCTCTCCGCAATGGCTTTGTTTTCGACGACTGGAACCAGGTGGTCCATAATCCGTACATCCGCAACTTCCACCACCTCCGGTTGATTTTCTTGACCGGCGTTTGGTCCTACCGCGCCGGCTTTGAGGCCGTCTCCAATTATTACCGTCCGGTCATGATGGTCGGTTACGCGCTTTGTTACAACCTGTTCGGGCCGCGCGCTTTCGCGTTTCATCTCTTCAGCGTGCTGCTGAATCTAGCGGTGGTTCTGCTGCTCTACAACCTCACGCTCCGGATGTTCGCCAGCGGCCCGGTCGCCGTGGCCGCGGCGGGGCTGTTTGCCGTTCATCCGATCCATTCCGAAGCGGTGGATTGGATCGCGGCCGTCACGGAACTCGAAGTCGCTCTCTTCTTCCTGCTGACTTTTCGCTTTTATCTTGGAATCGGGCAGGGAAGTCCGGGGCGGCGGTGGCTCGCGCGGCTGGGCGTGGGCGCGAGTTTCGTTTTCGCGCTGCTCTCGAAGGAGCAAGCCATCATGCTTCCGCTGCTGGCTACGGTCTATGAGCATCTCTATCGCGATGACCGGGACATCACCACGCGCGTCGAAAAAGGGCTGCGCTACGGCTTGCTGTGGCTGCTCGCGGGCGGTTACATCATTCTACGCGTAGCGGTCCTCAAAGGCTTCGCTCCGGTAACGGTGCGGCCGAACTTCGGGCCGGTAGAGATTGTTCTCGGCGCCCTGGCGTTGATCGGCGAATACTTGTGGAAAATGCTTTGGCCAGCCCATCTGTCGGCTTTTTACGTCTTCCCCAAGAGTGTTTACGCCCTCGCGTCCTGGATGCTGGTGGGCGCCGTGGGGCTAATCCTTTGTGGGATCCTGTTTGCGATTCTCTGGAAGGTGGCGCGTCCGTTCTCATTCGGGGTGATTTGGTTCTTTGTCACTTTAGCTCCCGTGCTGAATGCCCACTGGATGCCAGAGAATGTCTTTTCCGAACGGTACTTGTACCTTCCCTCGGCCGGTTTCTGCTGGATTGTGGGTTGGTGCGCGGTCAAGCTTTGGGAGATGGTCCGACGCCGCAGCATTCTGGAGCGCGGGGCGCTGGCTGCCGCGGCGGGATTGGTGCTGGCTGCGGGCATGGCGCGAATCTTCGCCCGCAATCCCGATTGGAAAGATGACCTCACCTTTTACCGCCGCACGCTCCGGGCTTCTCCCACCGCCTACACTTTTCACAACAATTTGGGAACGGTTTATTGGCAGCAGGGAAAAGTGGCCGCAGCCGAACACGAGTGGAAGGAAACTCTAAAACTTTCCCCCGGTTACGCCTATGCCTTGCACAATCTCGGTCTGGTGATGCGGCGGCGGAAGCAATACGCCCGAGCGGCTGAATATTTCCAGGCGGCGCTTCGCTCACAAACCGATTATCCTGACGCGCGCCTGCAATTGGGCCGGACTTATCTTGACATGGGCTTGCTTGAAAAGGCGCAACCTGAACTTGAGGCGGCCGTCCACGTGGATCCAGCCAATCCCTCTGTCTGGAATGCGCTCGGCGAACTTTACTTCAAGCAGGGCCGCTTAAATCAATCGTTGAAGCAGTTTCAGCATTCTCTCGCCATCCGCCCCAATGTTCGGGGTTACTGTGACCTTGGCGTCGCCGAGGTCGAGCAGCAAAATTATGCTGGGGCAGAAGAGGCGTTCCTGAAGGCTGAGTCTGATTTTCCCCGCAGTGTGCGCCCCCGCTTGATGCTCGGTCTTCTTTACGCCAACCGCCGCCAGAACGCGAAGGCTGTGCGGGAGCTCCGCTCCGTGCTCAAACTCGACCCGGGCAACGCCCAGGCCAAGTCCGCGCTCAGCCAGTTGGTGGCTCGGAAACCAGGCCGCGCCGCGCCTCGCTGACGAGGGTGCGCGGCAGGCGGGTACAACGGGCCCGTTGGCTAGGCTATTCTCAGCCGCGCCGCCCTTCGCATTGCCGGATCCTCCCCGCGCGTCTTTTGGCGTTTACGAATGGTACGGCATGGTGTAACTTATTCAAGAAGCTGGGCCGGTAGCTCAATGGTGGAGCACTGCCCTTTTAAGGCAGGGGTTCTGGGTTCGAGTCCCAGCCGGCTCACTGGAAAGATGCGAACCCTTGAGCTTGAAGCCTTCGGTGATACTAAACCAGCCCTTTCCCCCGCCGGTTGAAATTCCGACTTTCTTTGCTGCGGCGAACGCATGAGGGACATTCTCCACGCCTCGGCGCGCCAAATGGCCCGTGCGGTTCGCTCCAAAAAGCTTTCATCGTTTGAGCTGGTTCAGGCCCACCTCGATCGCATTGCGGCCGTCAATGACCGGCTCAATGCCGTCGTGCAATTGGCAGCGGAGCGGGCGCTGGCCGAGGCCCGCCAAGCTGACCGGGCTCTCGCACGCGGGGAGATTCGCGGCCCGCTTCACGGCGTGCCCTTTACGCTCAAGGATGCCATTGAAGCCGAAGGTCTAATCTCGACTGGCGGCACCGCCGGGCGGGCCTCCTATGTTCCGCCCCAGGATGCTGCCGTGGTCCGCCGCCTTCGCGCCGCGGGCGCGATTCTTCTCGGCAAAACGAACTGCCCCGAACTTGGCTGGGCGTGGGAAAGCGACAACCTGATTTACGGCCGAACCAACAATCCCTACGATTTGTCGCTTTCGCCGGGCGGCTCGAGCGGCGGGGAATCGGCGATCATCGCGGCGGCCGGGTCGCCTTTCGGTCTCGGCTCGGACGCCGGCGGAAGCGTCCGCTTTCCTGCTCACGCAACCGGGATTTCCAGCATCAAGCCGACCTCCGGGCGCGTGCCGCGCACCGGCCATTTCCCTGGTCCCGGCGGGCCGCTCGACGCGCTCTGGCAAATTGGTCCGCTGGCACGGTGGGTTGAAGACCTTGAGTTAGTGCTCGCCGTGATTTCCGGCCCGGATGGGCATGATGCCGCGATTGTTCCCATGCCGCTCGGCAAGACGCGCGCCGTGACCGCCAAGAAATTGAGGGTGGCCTTCTTCACGGACAACGGCATCGCATCGCCTGACGCGGAGATCTCTGAAAGCGTTCGCCGCGCCGCGCAGGTCCTCGCCGAAGCCGGCGCGAGCGTCGAAGAAGCTTGCCCGCCGCAAATCGAGCAAACCTTCAACATCTTTCGCGGGCTATTTTGCGCCGACGCTGGCGCCGGACTCGAGGCTTTACTCAAAATGGCGGGCACCACGCGGTTCCATCCGCTCATGGAGCAAGCCCTGAACATGCAGCGCCAGAATGGATGCTCCATGGCTGAATACGGCGCCTTAGTCGTTCGCTGGGACGCGCTTCGCATCGCTATGCTCGCTTTCATGCAGCGTTATAACGTCCTGCTCTCGCCCGTTTCGAGCCAAATCGAGATGGTTCACGGCTCGACCTACGACCGGCTGTCCTCGTTCAGCTACACCATGACTTACAATCTGACCGGATGGCCCGCCGCCGTGGTCCGCGCCGGGACTTCCCGCCGCGGCATGCCGATTGGCGTCCAACTGGCCGCGCGGCCGTGGGAAGAGCACGTTGCGTTGGCTGCGGCGCAGCTCATTGAGGGCGCGTTCGGCGGCTATCCCACGCCTTCACTCTGAGTGCGGGTCCACACCAGAGGCTTGGCGCGCCGCCGCTGAAAGGGAAGTGTCCTATGTCAGAAATTCGTCGTCCGCCCGGACCCCATTCGTTTTTGCCCGGGGGCGGCTTGCTCCGCATGCGGCGTGACCCGCTGGCTTTGCTTCTGGACATGGCACAAAAGTACGGGGACGTCTCTCACGTGCGCACCGGCGACCGGCAGATCTACCTGTTGAACCACCCCGATTACATCAAGGACTTGCTGGTGACCAACTCCGCGAATTTCGTCAAGAGCATCGCGGTTCAGAAAATGAAAGTGTTTCTCGGCGAGGGGCTGCTGACGAGCGAGGGTGACTATCACGAGCGACAGCGGCGGCTCATTCAGCCGGCTTTTCACGCGCCGCGGATTGACGCTTACGCGCAAATCATGGCGGATCAAACCCGGCGCGTCGGCGGGGGCTGGCAGGGCGGCCAGACCCTAGACATCGCCAAAGAAATGACGCGCCTCACCATGAGCATCGTGGCCAAGACGCTGTTTGGCGCCGAGCTTGAGACCGAAGCCAAGGAATTGGGCGCGGCGCTGACCACTCTGCTCAAAGGCTTCCGCCTATTCTTATTGCCTTTCGGAGATCAGATCGTGAAGCTGCAGCTTCCCGTCAATCGCCGCTTCCGCCAGGCCGGGGAGCAGCTCAACCGAGCTATCGGCGGCATCATTGCCGCCCGCCACGAGCGCCCCTCCGTCCGCGACGATCTGCTTTCCGCGCTGCTCGCGGCGCGCGGCACGGAAGGCGATGGTGGCCGCATGAATGACGAGCAGGTGCGCGATGAAGCCATGACGTTGTTCGTCGCCGGTCATGAGACGACCGCCAACGCCCTCGCGTGGACCTGGTATCTGCTCTCGCAACATCCCTCCGTCGAGGCGCGTTTCCACGCCGAACTGGACTCCGCGCTGGATGGGCAGACACCCGGCGCCGCCAGCCTGCCGCGCCTCACTTACACGGCGCAGATTCTTATGGAGTCCATGCGGCTGTATCCGCCGGCCTGGGTCATCGGCCGCCAGACCTTGCGCGATTATTCGGTCGGAGGCTATGTGGTCCCCGCCGGCGCCATCGTTTTTGCCAGCCAATGGGCCATGCACCACGACCCGCGCTATTACCCCGACCCGTTCCGATTTGACCCCGACCGCCGGCTCCCGGAAGCTCGGGCAGCGCGGCCACGTTTCACCTATTTCCCGTTTGGCGCCGGGCCGCGCGTCTGCATCGGCGAAAGCTTTGCCTGGACGGAGAGCATTCTGGTTCTGGCCATCCTCGCCCAGCGGTGGAAAATGCGGCTCGAGCCGGGTCAGCGCATCGTTCCTCTGCCCCTTGTCACCCTTCGCCCGAAGCACGGCATCCGCATGACCCTCCAGCGTAGGAGCAGGGCAGAGCATTAGCCATCTCGTCGCGCCCGGCGGGCGAGGGATCATTTTCCTCAGCCATCGTTCTGCGGCCTTTGCTATTCTCGAAAGCGCGAAAGGGTTTCAAGTTATGGGCAAGCCGACCGCTCCAAATCCGCGCCTTCCGAAACTCGCCTACCGGAGCGAGCGATTCATGGAGAGTCGAGAGGCGCGCACGCTGCGTATCGCGGCGGAATACCTGGACCCGCTGGCGCGGTTGAAGCGCGCCGGGGTGCGGAACACGGTGGTTTTCTTTGGCTCGGCGCGGATTTTGCCGCGAGACCGCGCGGTTGAAAATTTGCGGGAGCACGAGACCCGCTGCCAACGCGCCCTGCCCCCTGCTTCCACTGCCCAACTGCGCGCCGCCCGCATGGCGGTTCGGATGTCGCGTTATTACGAAGAAGCGCGGGAACTGGCGCGGCTGATCACTCGCTGGTCGCTTGCCTTGCGCAACGGCTCGCACTTTCTGGTGGTCTGCTCGGGCGGCGGCCCGGGGATCATGGAAGCCGCCAACCGCGGAGCTTCGGAGGCCGGCGGGCTCTCCATTGGCCTCAACATCAAGCTCCCCGCTGAGCAAGATCCCAATCCCTACATCACGCCTCAACTCAGCTTCATGTTCAAATACTTCTTCATGCGCAAGCTTTGGTTTGCGCAGCCTTCCAAGGCGATCATCGTTTTTCCAGGCGGTTTTGGCACGATGGATGAGCTGTGGGAGTTCTTGACCCTCATCCAGACGCACAAGATGGGCCATCGGGCAACGATTTTGCTCTACGGCTCGGAATTCTGGAAGAAGGCAATCAATATTTCATGGCTTGCCGAAGCAGGAACGGTTTCTCAGGAAGAACTCCAGTTGGTGCGCTTTGTGGATACGCCCCGGGAGGCGTTCGAGTTGCTAAAGGAGAGACTATCCAAATTACTGCGGTTGCGAGCGCGGCCTGCCCAGCCATTTATTTAACGGCTCGGTAACGGCCGCCGGGGACCAGTGGCCTGATGGTTAGTAACAAGCCGAAGCCGGAGAAGCTCCTCTCTTCACTTCATGTTTTCCGGGATCAGCAGCTCGACCAGGGTCAGGTCGTGCCACTCGTGGCCCAGTTTGCCGTGCTTTGCATGGACGCCGACTTCGCGCCAGCCCATCAGTTGACAGAGCTTCCGGGCAGGCTCGTTGTCCGCCAGGATGCGTCCGATGATCTTGTAGAATCCGCGTTCGCGCGCTGCCTCCTGCATGGCCTTCATCAGTTCCTGCGCCACGCCGTGTCCGCGCAGGCTGCGCTCGATGTAAATCGAAAGCTCGGCGATGCCGTCGTAGCAATGCCGTGGGCTGTAAGGCGTGAGCGATGCCCACCCCATCAGCGTGTGCTTCACCTCGGCCACCAGCACCGGAAATTTTTCCGGCCGCGCCGCCAGCCACAGGTAGCGCTCTTCCGGCGTGACGTAGGCGTTCTCAAACGTCGCCGCCCGGTCTTGGACCCCCTGGTTGTAAATCCGCGCGATTTCCTTCGCGTCATCCACGCGTGCTGGTCGAATCTTTAACGGCCCGCTCCATTCCGCCATCGTCACCTCCGGCCGCTCCTGCGCCGCTCCGCGGCTGGCCGTCTTATCCTCGCCGGTACTGTATACGTTCTCGATGCCCTCGATCAAGGGCCTTCCTGGCCCCTAAAGGATGCCGGTGACCAGCCGGCTTACCTGAGCGTCCACGGCGGGCGTGCCGCAGGATTGAGCATGGCGTTGGCCGTAGCCAGATCGGCGGCCGTACCTTGATCGAGGCGAGTGATTCGCTTATTCACCGTGTCCCACTCGAACTTCCCGCTCATGCGCTGGGCGATGCAGCCGAGGAGCAACGCCTCCACCACGGGCTGCTCGAATTCGTAGTTGGCGCGCGGCAGCTCACCGCCCCGGATGGCGTTCAGCCACTCGCGGTACGCGCCGGGAGATTTCGGCAGGTTGTCGGGCGGAGGCGCAAAGCTCTTCATGCGGCTAGCGGGAATGAGCCGCGGATGTTCGCCCTCAAATCCGCACAGGATCTTGCCTTCATCGCCGACGAACATCATGCCTTCTCCGTCCGACGGATCGCTCATCAGTTCGTCTGGCAATAGCTCCTTCGGACGTTCGGGCCGCAAGTGGCCGTCGTACCAATGGATCGTTACCGGCGCTCGATCGCGCCGCGCCGGAAACTCCCAATGGACCAATTCACCCACGGGATAAGTTTCCGGAAAGCGCGGCGTCGAACTCGCCTCGACGCGGGTGGGCGCGGTCAGTTCCAGCACTCGAAACAGCGTATCGAAGCTGTAGTTGGCCATGTCGCCGATTGAGCCTTCGCCAAAGTCGAACCACGCTCGCCACACAAACGGCAAATAGATGTGGTTGAAGGGCCGCTGGGGCGCCGGTCCCAGCCACAAGTCCCAATCCAGGCCGTCCGGCACCGGCTGAGCCTGCTTGGGCCGCGCGATACCTTGCGGCCAATAGGGCCGCTGCGACCAGTTGTGAACCTCGCGCACTTGTCCAATCACCCCC
>JAKAWO010000284.1 GCA_021827255.1 Acidobacteriota bacterium
AATCTTCAACCCGATAGGTTTCATGGCGAATGGAACTATGTCATCAGGCCTCATCAGCCCCGACATCATCAAAGCATGAGGACAGGTTGATACCTTTATTTATTTACGACGCCTTAGCAAATCTGTTTAACGGCTTCCGTGCAAGGCTCGAAGCACGGAAACCAGCACGATGATCAGCATGGTGACCACATAAATCCGCAAGCCCCACAGCAGAATTCTGACCGAGCGCGAAAGCTTTCGCTGGCCGAATCGTGTCCTTTGCTTTGCGGCCACCAGTTGGTCCGCTTCGAGGACCGCGAGCGCGGCTTCCGGATGCTCCAGGCTGATCGGCTCCCCGTTTGCCGGCGCGTCTCCGGGGCCACGTTTGTCGGGGCGTTGCGAGTTCGGTTCCAACTCTTACCTCCGTCAAGCCAGCCGCGGTCGCGCTGAGGGCGGTGGGGCCGGCGGCAAAGGGCCGAATCCGGCTAAGCCTTTTGCGGCTGGAGCAGTCCTTGCGCGGCAAGGGCCTTTCCGAGCTTAGCGCGGTTTTCGGCCTTCATGGGAACGAGCGGGAGGCGATAGACCTCCTGGATCATGCCCATCATGGCGAGGGCGGCTTTGACGGGGATAGGATTGGTCTCGATAAAGTTCGCCTGCATTAGCGGCAGAAGCTGGAAATGAAGCTTGCGGGCTTCCTCCCACTTGCCTTCCAAGGCCAGGCGAGCGAGCCGAGTTATCGGTCCGGGGATTTCATTCGAGACCACTGAGATCACGCCCACGCCGCCCAGGGCCATCAGCGGGAAGGTAAAAGCGTCATCGCCCGAAAACACGCGGAAGGTGGAGGGCACAGCCTTCAGAACGTCCATCTGTTGGACGATGCTGCCGGAGGCTTCCTTGATGCCGATGATATTGCTGACCTGGGCGAGTCGCACCACGGTGGCGGGCTCAAGGTTCGACGAGGTGCGGCCCGGCACGTTGTAAAGGATAACCGGCAGGTCGGTCGAATCTGCGACCGCCTTGAAGTGCTGAACCAATCCCTCCTGCGTCGGCTTGTTGTAATAAGGCGCGACGGAAAGAATCGCCTGCACGCCGAGCGACTGGACTTCCTGGGCCAGGGCGCAGACTTTTCGCGTGCTGTTGCCCCCGACGCCCGCCACCACGGGAACTTTGCGCCCCACTTCCTGCAGCACGATCCGCAGAACGCCCAGGTATTCGCCGTGCTCAAGCGTCGGCGTTTCACCCGTGGTGCCGCAGGGTACGAGAAAATCAATTCCTTCCCGGAGCTGGAACTGGACGAGGCGCCGCAACCCTTCCTCGTCCACGGAGCCGTCGCGCAGGAATGGAGTCACCAGCGCCGTGCCGCAGCCGCGAAGATCGAGACTCATAAATTCTCCTCCATCGCCCGCCGGCGATTCGCGAACCGCTTCTACTTTGCCTCCAGTATATCCGAAAAACTGAACAAACCTTTCTTGCCCACGACCCAGCGCGCGGCGTAGAGCGCGCCCTCGGCAAAACCCTGGCGGCTGCGCGCCGTATGGCGAAGGATCACCGTGTCGGCCTCGGAATCAAACCCGAATTCGTGCGTGCCGGGAATAGCACCGGCGCGAAGGGAGGCCACGGGAATCTCTCTCGCGCCCAGCAGCGGCTGAACCTGGCGCTTGAGTTCAAGCGCCGTGCCCGACGGCGCGTCCTTTTTGGCGCGATGGTGAGCTTCCGTGAGGTAAGGCTCATACATCTTAAAGGGCGCAAACTCCTTGGCCGCGGCGCGCGCCAGCCGGTAAAATAGCTGCACGCCAATCGAAAAATTCGCGGCATAAACCATGCCGACGCCGGAGCGCTCAATCATGCTACGAACCTCCTCCAGCCGGTCGTGCCACCCGGTCGTGCCCACCACCAGGTTCACGCCCAGCTCGGCGACGCGCCGGATGTTGTCCACGGCGGCGTCCGGCGTGGTGAAGTCCACCGCCACGTCAATGGCCTTGAGGCTCTCGCGGGTGATGGCTTGGCCGCCGGCGTTGGTGTCAATATCGAGCGTCAATCGCACTTCAAAGCCGCGCGCCGGCGCAAGCTGTGCGATCGTCTGCCCCATCTTCCCGTAGCCGAGCAGGGCAAGTTTTAGCCCGCCCGGGCCGGCGGCGAAAGGGCGTGTAGGGTCGCTCATCGTTCACCCCTCGGCCTTAGTCCAAGTACCCTTCGGACTTCATCAGTTCTGCATTAAGCAGCGCCGCGCCGGCGGCGCCGCGAATGGTGTTGTGGCTGAGCGCCGTGTATTTGAATTCGAGCACGGAGCAGGGCCGCACGCGGCCGATGACGGTGGCCATGCCCTGCTCGGCCTCGGCGTCGAACTTTGGCTGAGGCCGGTCGCGCTCCTCGCGCACGAGGATGGGGTGCCGGGGCGCGGTGGGCAACTCGCGCTCCTGCGGCAGCGAGCGGAAGCCGCGCCAGGCTTCAATCAAATCTTCGACCGTTGCCTTTTGGCGCAGGGCGACGGAAATGGATTCAGTGTGGCCATCCTCGACCATCACGCGGTTGCAATGGGCGCTGACGGCGAAATCGCCCGGCCGCACGCGCCCGGCCGCGAGATGCCCCAGCAACTTTTGCGTCTCGCGTTCCACCTTTTCTTCTTCGCCCGAAATATAAGGAATCACGTTGCCCAGAATGTCGAGCGTCGGCACGCCGGGATAGCCCGCTCCTGAAACCGCCTGCATGCTGGTCATCAAGACCTTGGCTAGGCCGAACGCGCGCTCGAGCGGCGCAAGCGACATCGCCAGTCCGATCGTCGTGCAGTTGGGATTGGTGACGATCATGCCCTGCCAGCCGCGCTCTTTTCGCTGCGTCCGCACCAGCGCCAAATGATCGGGGTTGACTTCCGGAATCAACAGCGGGACATCCGGGTCCATGCGATGGTTGGAGGAATTTGAAACCACCACGTGGCCGGCGCGCGCGAACTCCTTTTCAATCTCGCCCGCGACTTTCGAGTCGAGCGACGAGAAGACGAGCTGGGGCGCTTGGCCCGCCTTGCACTCATCCACTTCGAGATCGCGCGCCGAAGCGGGCATGGGCGAGCGCAGCCGCCAGTGGCACGCCTCGCCGTATTTCTTCCCCGCCGAGCGGTCGGAAGCCGCCAGCCACTTCGCCTCGAACCACGGGTGGCGCGCGAGCAAGCTCACAAATCGCTGTCCCACCATTCCCGTGGCTCCTAAAATTCCGACTTCCATTTTCTTCATAAAGGCGTCAACGTTCCTTTCGATTTTCTCGCTCTGCGCTTCAGGCCCGTATCATCCGGAAATCCCGCTGCAGGGCCGGCGCTAGTGTGGTGCGTCCAAAATAGCCTTACGGTGTTGCATTTGTGGCACGGCCATTTTGGCCGTGTTCTGACACGGGCGGGACGCCCGTGCCACATCGCGCTATTGTAAAGAAACGTCAGGCGCACAACACTAGCTCGGTCGGACGAGCAATTGTCGCACCAAGCGGACATAGAGTTCCGCGGCGCGGAGCAAATCCGCTTTGCGAACCCGCTCGTTCGCCGTGTGCGCCGTATCAATCGAGCCGGGACCGAGCAGCAGCGGCTTGCCCCAGCGCGTCAAATTGGGCAAATCCGTCGTGAAGGCCACGACTTCGGTCGCAAAGCCGTCCAGGCGCTCCATCAGCAGCGGGGGCGTAGTGCGGACAAACTCAAATTCGCATCGGCCCTCCAGCAGGCGCGTCACTTCACGCCGCAAGTGGTCGGAAAAATCCACGGTGCGGAAAAGGACCTGCGCCGAAGCCTCATCGGGCACGACGTTCGCGGCGCGCCCCCCCTGGAGGACGCCGATGTTCATGGTCGCGTCGCCGAGCACGGGGTCGCTCGCGAGCCGCAGACCGCGCAAATCATTCAGAACATCCAGCAGCTTTTCGATGGCTGACTCGCCCAGGTGGGGGTAGGCGGAGTGCGCCATGCGGC
>JAKAWO010000285.1 GCA_021827255.1 Acidobacteriota bacterium
CGATCTTTTTTTGATTTCCTTCGCGGGCAATCTGACCTTCAGGAAGGCGGAGGCGCTTCGCGAGGTGGCGCGCGAGATCCCTCTCGAACGCCTGCTGACCGAGACCGACAGCCCATATCTTGCGCCGGCGCCCTATCGTGGACAGCGGAACGAGCCGGCTTTTGTGCGGGAAGTCACGCGCGAACTCGCACGGCTGCGTGGCCTAAGCGAAGAGGCGATGCGGGCGGGAGCGATTGGGAACTTTGAGCGGTTTTTTCGCCTCCCATCGGAGCGAAGTTGAACTGGCCTATCGGCGGTAGGGCTGCGAACCGTCTTTCTTTCAGGGGCGATTTATGGGACGATAGCGCATTGTGAATTCCGCTTTCGATTTTGCTGGAACAACCAAACCCTCCTGCCTTCAGGAACCGACTGCGAGCGGAAAGGGGAAAGCATTGCCCACGGCGCGGCATTTGACGGTGACGGAAGTCTTCGATCTCGTCCGCTCAGATCTCCAGAAGGTCGAGGAGGAATTGGCGCAGCAAACCTTATCCTCCGTGCAGCCGGTCGCCGAGATTGGCCAGTACTTGCAGGCGAGCGGGGGCAAGCGTCTGCGGCCGGCATTACTCCTGCTCTCGTCGAAATTCTGCGGTTACGAAGGCGCGGCGGCTATCCGCCTGGCCGCGGCGATGGAGCTGATTCATACGGCGACGCTCGTCCATGACGACGTGATTGATAAGGCTGAGACGCGCCGCGGCCGTCCCTCGATCAACCACCGTTGGGGCAACCACTTGAGCGTGCTGGCGGGGGACTGGCTTTACATGCAGGCGTTTGGCATCGCGCTAGGCGAGCGGAACTTCAAGATTCTGGACCTTCTGATTGGCTTGACGCAAGCGATGGTGGAGGGAGAACTGCTGCAATTGAACGGCCTGGGGAAGGCAAGCACCACCGAGGACGAATACTTCGATCTCGCCTATCGCAAAACGGCGTGCCTGTTCTCCGCTTGCCTGCGGGTGGGCGCGTTGCTCGGCTCGCGGAGCGAAGAGGAGGAAGGCGCGCTCGGCGCTTACGGCATCAACTTGGGCCTCGCGTTCCAGTTGGTGGATGACATCCTGGATTTTACGTCTTCGGAGGCCAAACTCGGAAAGCCGGTGGGCAGCGATTTGCGGGCGGGTAAGGCGACCTTGCCGCTCATCTACCTGCTGCGGCGCTTGCGCGCTGAAGAGGCGGACCGGGTGGCGCGGGCGTTTGAGCGCGGCGACTTTCAGCCGGCGGCGTTTTCTGAAATCCTGGAGCTCGCGGAGCGGTCGGGGGCGCTCACCGAGGCCCGCCAAAGGGCCCTGGAGCTTGCTCGCGACGCCAAGCGCTGCCTTGAGGGTTTCCCAGAATCGCAGGACAAGGACACTCTGCTCTCTCTGCCGGACTTTATCGTCGAGCGCGAGTCGTGAAAGGCAATCACTCCGCCGCTTCCACGGAAACTGAAATCAAGCTATGGATTCCACCGGGGCGGGCGCTCGAAAGCCGCCTGCGCCGCCTGGGCTTTCGGGTGGCGGCGCCGAGGCGCTTTGAAAGAAACGCCCTTTTCGATTTCGAGGATCGATGTCTGAGCAAGGATGGGGCCATGCTGAGGCTGCGGTCCGAAAATGGCCGGAGCCTGCTGACTTTCAAGGGTTCGGCCCGCCCGTCGAAACGGTACAAAATCCGGCGAGAAATCGAAGTTGAAGTGGACGATGCTGCAGGCCAGTCTTTAAGAACCATCCTCCGGGCCGCCGGCCTCCGACAGGTTTTCCGTTACGAAAAGTTCCGCACCACCTACGCGCCGAGCCCGCGCGCCCGCGGCCCCCAAGGACTGGCCTTCTTCGACGAAACGCCCATCGGCAATTATCTTGAGCTCGAAGGGACGCCGCAGTGGATTGACCGGACGGCGCGATCGCTCGGCCTCAGCCCGGAGGCTTACATTACAGCGAGCTACGCCAAGCTCTACTTGGACGCTTGCCGGCGGCGGGGCGTGAAGCCCGGGAACATGGTCTTCCGGAAAGTGCATCGGCCCAAAAGGAAAACTTGACTATATCCGGCAGAGCGTTTGCGCTATAATGACCCCGTAGCCAGCGCAGGCTTTGGGGCGCCGGAAGGAGATTGCAATGGACGGGTTACTGCAGCCAATCCATCTTTTTTTCATTTTGCTGATTGTGTTGATTCTCTTCGGTCCCGGGAAATTGCCCGAACTCGGCAAGGGGCTGGGCAAGGGAATCCGAGAGTTTAAGGATGCCATCCGCGGTGGGATGACGGGTACGGACGAGCACAAGGAAGAAGAGAAGAAGGCGTAAGAAACCGGCCCTCCTCGCGGCGCGGGAAGGAGAAGTTATGGACGGGTTGCTTGAGCCAGTCCACCTGTTCTTCATTTTGCTGATTGTGTTGGTTCTCTTCGGGCCAGGCAAGTTGCCGGAACTCGGCAAGGGGCTTGGCAAGGGAATCCGTGAATTTAAGGATGCTCTCCGCGGCGGGATAGCGAATGCGGACGAGCATAAGGAAGAACAGAAAAAGGTGTAGAAGGACGGTCCCACGGCCACCCGAATGTCCCTGAGTGCGCCAGCGGGTATCCGCAAAGTGATCTGGCGGGAATCCCCGCCAACGGATCGTGAGTAGAGCCAACCGCGCGAGTTGCCAACCGGTTTTTCCTCGGTAGCTCAATGGTAGAGCATTCGGCTGTTAACCGAAGGGTTGCAGGTTCGAGTCCTGCCCGAGGAGCCAAGCTTTTCCATGCAGCGCACCATTTAGCCGCAGCCGCCCTTCCCCGGTCGCGCGACCGGCGCGTGATAATTCTATAAACCGAACTTCAAGCGGACGAGCCCGCCGCCTGATCGCAAAACTGAATATCCCGACTGACTTAGGGCTGCGAGCAATTCTCAGACACTTGTCATGGTCGCTTTCATAATCATTTCGAAGCGGGAGATGACTCGGTCAGCCGCATTTGCATCCTTTCTCCTCCTCCGCGCGTCTCCGCGCTGCAGCCCCCTCCGGGTCGGTGAGAATATCAATCCACAGCGGGTGGGGCGAAGGCTCTGCATCGTAGTTGTCGTGCCAGTTCCACCATCTGTAGGGCGGCGTTTGAGGATAGCCCTCGGGCGAATCCTCCCATGTTTCCTGACGGCCAAGCGGAGTGAGATCAAGGAAGCTCCAGACGGTTCCGATGGCTTCATCGCCGCGGTTATTAATGAAGTAAGTGCGAAAGGCTTTGTCGCCGTCGCGGAAGAAGATGTTATGACCGTGCCATTGATCCACGCCGAAGTCGACGTCGAAGGTGTCCGTGAGTGTGTACCAGGGAATGTTCCAGTTCATCTGCGCCTTCAAGCGCTGGATATCCGCCTGGGGTGCGCGCGAGGCGTAGGCGAGAGTGGTGTCACGAGCATTCAAGTGGGCAAGGTGACTGACCTGATCGGCGAGCATGGAGCAACCACGACAGGCGTGGCCGGGCCACCCGAATACGCCAGGCTCAAAGAAGGCGCGATAAAGGATCAGCTGCCTGCGGCCTTCGAACAGGTCGAGCAGGCTCGCCTTTCCGCTGGGTCCTTCGAATTCATATTTCTTCTCCACGGCCATCCAAGGCATGCGGCGGCGCTGGGCGGCCATGGCATCGCGGGCGCGGGTTAGCTCTTTCTCTTTGACGAGCAGCTTCTGGAGCGCAGCCTCCCACTCTTGCGGCGAGACAATCGGGGGCGTTTTCATCGCGGTATGCGCAGCGGCGTTCTCCATCTCCTTCTCTTTGTCAGTTGCCATCTCATCTCTCCTCCTATGATGTTTGTCTACTTCCATCTGAGAGATTTGGATATCGAGCTGTTCCTTCCGCCAGGACAAAGTTGGGAAAGTCTTCAAAGACCCAGTTGTTTTTCAGCGTGTGGTAGATGATGCCGAGGAACTTTCGGGCCAGGGCGATGATGGCTTTGC